>JBBEBV010000176.1:0-4554 GCA_040882165.1 Bacteroidota bacterium | reverse complement strand
GGATCGAAACCATAACGTACGTCCTGGCCGGGACGGTGAACCATAAAGACAGCCTTGGCAACTCCGGCACGCTGGGGGATGGTGACGTCCAGTGGATGACCGCCGGCAGCGGCATTCTCCACCAGGAAATGCCCCGAGGCAACGAGCGTGGCACCATGCACGGCTTCCAGCTCTGGGCTAACCTCCCCTCCTCCCTCAAGATGACCAACCCTCGGTACCAGGACATCCCCGGGGGTGAGATCCCGGACGTAACGGACGATGATGGCACGAGGGTGCGGATCATCTGCGGAAATTTCTGGGGAAAGCGTGGTCCGGTTGAAGGTATCGCCGCCGATCCACGCTACCTCGATGTGTGGGTGCCCCCGGGCAAGCGGAAGCGTCTCCCGGTGGAATCTTCACGGCACGCGTTCGCTTACATCTTCGAAGGATCGGGCACTTTCCGCGACGCATCCCAACCGTTCGGCGTGTTGACGGAACAGGTGGGGATCGAGGACGATACGCCGGTGCGCGAGATGACGGGCCTGCCCGCCGGAGGGCGGTTCGGCCCGCAGGCGGGCAACCGATCGCTGGTCCTCTTCGACAGCGGCGATGAGATCACGGTTCAGGCAGGCGACGAAGGGATCCGGTTTCTGCTGGTCTCGGGCAAACCAATCAAAGAGCCGGTTGCATGGTACGGTCCGATCGTGATGAACACGCAGGAGGAATTGCACCAGGCGCTCGCGGATCTTCAGAACGATACCTTTATCAAGAAGCGGTAATCTGACGGGACCGATTCCCCTCTCCTGGTTGGCTCCCTGCCTACCACACCCCTCAATGAAAAACCCTCTTGAACATCCCCCTTTTTTTGCCTACCCTGTTTAGAATGTAAGCCGTAGCCTGCCCCCCAAGCTGTTACCCCCACCATTTTGGAGGACAGTTTGCACGATCTTTTCTTTCTCCCATCCTGGCCCCCCGTTGTCGGCGACTTGCTCTGGTACGGGGCGTTGTTGCTGGCTGGGGAGATCACCGGCATTGCGGTTCATCGCTGGCTCCGGCTCCCCCGGCTGATCGGTTGGATCATTGTCGGCCTCATCGTCGGCCCATTTGTGACGGGGGCGCTGGACCAGGAGAGGCTGGCATCGCTGAGCGTCGTGCTGAACGTCGCAATCGGCATCGTCCTGTTTGAGCTCGGGCAGCGGGTTGACCTTTCCTGGCTTCGCCGAAATCCGTGGTTGTTGGGGACGAGCATTCTCGAGAGCGGGCTCTCGTTCGGGGCGATGTTCTTCGTCCTCCGGCTTTTGGACACCCCCCCCCTTGTCGCCGCCATCGCGGCGGCCCTGGGAGTCACCACCGCACCGGCGGTCGTCCTGGCATTGGTACGTGATCTGCGTGCCCAGGGGCAGGTCACGGAGCGCATGCTCCTGTTCACGGCCCTCAGCAGCATTTACACATTTATCACGGTCAGTGTTCTTCTCGCTTCGTTGGCCCACGAGTACCGGGGTGACTGGATATCCATTCTCGGACATCCCTCCTATTTGATCCTCGGTTCACTCCTCTTCGCGGCCGTGTTCGCCTCGATGACGCTCAGGCTTCTACGAATCCTCGGTCACCGCCAGGAATCCCAATTCATTTGCGTCATCGGCCTGGTAGCGGTTGCCGTTTGGGGGGCAACAGCCCTGCAGCTCTCCGTCGCCCTCGCTCTGATGGGATACGGCACCATGATGCGGACCTTCGATGCCCAGCGTCATTTCGTTTCGCTCAACTTTGGGCGGGTGGGGCGCATTTTTCTCATCCTCCTGTTTGTGCTGACCGCCGCGAGCCTCGATCTGCGTCTCCTGGGCGCAGGAGCTCTGGGAGGCCTCGCGCTTGTCCTCGCCCGGTTCGCAGGAAAATCCCTGGGAGTCTTCGCGCTCGCGCGCCAGTCAGGACTTACGAATCAGAAGGCATGGTACCTCTCCATCGGCCTCCTTCCAAAAGCCGGTGTGACGATCGTTCTCGTCCATGAAGTCAATGCCATGTACCCGCAGTTTGGCCCGGCACTGGCCACCGTCATGGTATCGGCCATCGTCATCCTCGAGCTGATCGGACCCCCCCTCGCCGCCTATGCGCTCCGCAAGTCAGGGGAAGCATTTGAGGAAGGGCAGACCTGACCATGAATGATCTGGAATTTAAACAGTCTTCGCCGTTGAGTATTGGAGTGGAACTTGAGTTGCAGCTCGTGAACACGCGGGACCACGACCTGACGCGGGCCGCCTCCGACCTGTTGAGCCTTCTGAGGAATCGATCCTATACCGGAGAGATCAAACCGGAGATTACCGAGAGTATGATCGAGGTGAGTACCGGGGTCCACGCCACGTACGATCCATTGGTGCGGGAGCTCCGTTCGATCCGGGATACGCTTGCGGCGGCCGCCCGGACGCTGAACATCGGTGTTGCCGGGGGAGGCGCACACCCGTTCCAGCGATGGACTGAGCGTCGCATTTTCGACCGGCCGCGGTTCCGGCATGTCTCCGGCTTGTACGGGTACCTCGCCAAGCAGTTTACCGTGTTCGGTCAACATATCCATGTCGGTTGCGCGAGCGGAGACGATGCACTCTATCTCCTCCATGCCTGGGCGCGCTACATCCCGCATCTGATTGCCCTCTCTGCATGCTCCCCCTACTACCAGGGAGTGGACACGGCGTTTGAGTCCTCGCGGCTCAACGCAGTGTTCGCGTTTCCTCTTTCCGGGCGCGCACCGTTTCTCCTGAAATGGGACGAGTTCAATCGTTATTTCGACCGGATGCGCAAGGCGGGGATTGTCGAAAGCATGAAGGATTTTTATTGGGATATCCGGCCAAAGCCTGAATACGGGACGATGGAAATCCGGATTTGCGACACGCCGCTCACCGTGGAACGGGCTGCCGCGCTGGCACTCTATGTTCAATCCCTGTCCCGGTGGCTCCTGGAGACGCGCCCCTACAGGCTCACGGAAGATATTTATCTCGCATACAGCTTCAATCGGTTCCAGGCCTGCCGGTTCGGGATGGAGGGGGATCTGGTCGATGTGCTGATGGAAACGCGCCGCCCCATCGGCGAGGATATCCTCGCCACGCTCGAAATGCTGACTCCCCGGGTGAAAGATGGTGGTGAACAGGAAGCACTCTCGGCCATCGCCGCCATCGTGCAACAAGGGAATGAAGCCCGGTGGATGCGCGAGCAATACAACCTCAACGGCTCTCTCCCCGATCTCGTGTGGAGGCAAGTGCGGCGGTTTCGGGGGGAAGAGTGACGGCGGGCTCCCCTCACCAAGTCCGCGACCTCCTCGACCGGATGTACCGTACCGAATCGCGTCGCATCCTGGCTACGTTGATTCGTCTCCTCGGCGATTTCGATCTGGCGGAAGAGGCATTGCATGATGCTTTTGCGGCAGCGATGGAACAGTGGCCAACCCATGGCCTCCCGGCAAACCCGCGGGCGTGGCTTGTTTCAACGGGGCGCTTCAAGGCAATCGACGCGATGCGCCGAAACGCGCGCTTTGATGCTTCGAATCCCGACACCATCGGGCAGATCGAATCCGACTCCGTCGATCCGGCGGAAAAGCTCGATGAAGGAGTTGAGGACGACCGCTTGCGCCTCATCTTTACGTGTTGTCACCCTGCTCTTGCCCCGGATGCCCGCGTTGCACTCACCCTGCGGGAGGTCTGCGGGCTCACCACCGAGGAAATCGCCCGGGCATTCCTCACCACCCCTTCCACACTCGCACAGCGAATCGTCCGCGCGAAGACAAAGATCCGTGATGCCCGCATACCATACCAGGTGCCGTCCCCAACCGACCTGCCCAACCGTCTCGACGCCGTCCTCCATGTCGTCTATCTCGTCTTCAACGAAGGATACTCTGCTTCATCCGGGGAATCGCTCACACGGGCAGACCTTTCAGGCGAAGCGATTCGTCTCGGGCGCCTGCTGGTGCAGTTGTTGCCGGAACCGGAGGCAAAAGGGTTGTTGGCCCTGATGTTGCTCCAGGAGTCGCGCCGCGCGGCCCGGACCTCCCCCACCGGTGAGCTGGTCCTGCTGGAACAGCAGGACCGTTCTCTCTGGAACAGGGAACAAATCCTGGAAGGGGTTGCATTGGTCGAGCAGGCGCTGACGTCGGGACGCTTTGGTCCCTATTCGATTCAGGCGGCAATCGCTGCCGTGCATGCTGAGGCTTCCAGCCCCGGCACAACGGACTGGGCACAAATCGTCGGACTCTACGACGTGTTACTCCGGGTGGAGCCATCACCGGTGATCGAATTGAACCGCGCCGTCGCGGTGGCGATGCGTGACGGTCCCAAGGCAGGTCTTGACCTGATCGATGCGATCCTTGGGCGAGGCGACCTGGCCGAATATCACCTGGCACACTCGGCCCGGGGAGCGCTTTGTCTCCGTTTGGGGAAGAGGGCGGAAGCACGAACTTCGTATGAACGGGCACTGACCCTGACACGGCTGGGGCCCGAGAGGCAGTTTCTCGCGGGGCGGCTGAGAGAATTGGGTTAAATAGGATCATCTCCAAAGTGAGTGGGTAAGAAATCGGGCATTTTTGTCGTCAAAGGT
>JBBEBV010000175.1:0-4582 GCA_040882165.1 Bacteroidota bacterium | reverse complement strand
AGCCGCTGTCCGCCCACCGCTTGACGGTCGATTCGTTCACATCCAGCATCCTGGCCAAACCCGCACTGGAATAGGTCTTCATCATTTTACCCGTTATGGATGATTTACCCGTTTTGCACGTTTCAATATAATCAATAGGTCCTGCCTTGTCAAGGGAAAAGTTCGCCCCCTCGCGAGAAAAGGTCGCGACCAGGCGATTTTGCTAAGTTTCGGCCCGATTTTCTTTATTGAGAATGGAGCCTTTGGCAAAGCCTTGTGAGATTCTTACGGAAGAGTGCCGGAAACGCGAAATATCGTCTTGCATTGTTGTAACAGATATCTCTCATCACGTTTCCGATGAGAAGAACGTCGGCTGGCAAGACTCCACGCGTCATATCGCTCCCGAGCAGGTTGCAGAGAATCCGTCGAAAGTACTCATGGCGGGGATAGGAAAGAAAGCTGCGCGAATCCGTCAGCATACCGATGGACTGACTGAGAAGGCCGATCGATGAGAGGGTTTCCAACTGCTTCATGATACCGTCCATCTGGTCCAGAAACCACCAGGCCGCTCCGTACTGGATCTTTCCCGGGGTGTCCCCCTGAAAACTTCCCGCGATCGACGCGAAGAGCTCATTGTCGCGGGGGTTGAGGTTATAGAGAATAGTGAACTGGGAGATCCTTCAGGGCCTCTTCGCTCATCCAGGATTCCGCCGGGGAGCCTCCGAGACTGGCATTGATGAGACCGATCGGGACTTTATCCTTCTCAAAAAGTTCCCGCGCAAAGAAGTACCGATCGCGGAAAATTCAAGAACAGTCCCCGGATTTGCCCGGCTCCGGCTCCCGGACAGCAAGTCAACCTGGGGGCCCGTGAAATCATACCGTTGCGGCACGGAAAAGTGTCTGGTCGTCGAAGCCAAGGGCGGGGCTCGTCAGCACGTATCTGCGGAAAAGACTGGTTTCGTAGAACATGGCATACAATGATCAATGCGGGAACAAATCCATCAGAGTACTGCGAACCGTATATCGCACCGACCAGGGGAAAATCCCACTGTGCGTCAAGAACATAGACCACCGGAAACGATCTGGTCATATCCCCATAGCCTCTCGGCAACTGGACAAGGATGGAATACTCACGCCCGACGATGGATGAGGAGATGGTATTAAACCGTTTCAATGTTCAAAGAAATAATACTATATTCACGAGCCTTTTTCGGGCAAAGAGTGGATTCGCACCACTGCAACGCAAAACTTCCAATGAGTATGCTGCTTCATTTTAACGGTCGGACGACAGAGGCTCCCGCTGGTGCGTCGCTTTTCGAAATCGCGGATACGCTTGGCATTCGTGTTCCCACATCATGTATCAAGCAGGGTCGATGCAGGGAATGCATGGTGGAAGTTGCAGAGGGGATGGAACTCCTTTCACCGAAGACCATCGAGGAACAACATCTGACGGGGAACCTCCGCCTCTCCTGTCGTGCAAGGATTACAGCGGACTCCGGCCTCATCCGCTGTCACACCCTGCGTCGGGGCACGATGAAAATCGAGCGCCAGGCGTTCCGGCTGCCAACCCGGACGTCGACTTTGCTCGACCCATGCATTACGCGTAACGGAGACAGGATACTTCTGGACGGGGTTGAGATTGACCGGCATGACGGGCCACTCTACGGGATTGCCATGGATCTGGGCACCACGACGGTCGTCCTCCGTCTCCTCAACCTGGAAACCGGGGAGATTGTGGCGGACTCCTCCTTCGAGAACCCGCAACGCTTCGGCGGCTCGGATGTGATGTCGAGAATCCACTTTGATACGGAGCACCCGGGAAAACTCCTTCAACGGACTCTCGCCGGGTACATCAGTCACGCCATCGAAGAGTTTCCGGTCGATACGAAATCGATTTATGAGATGGTGGTGGCGGGCAATTCCACGATGCGCGACCTCTTCTTCCGCCTGAACGTCTATTCCATCGGGCAGAATCCCTATCAATCGATTACCGAATTGGAAATGCACCGCGGTGAACGCGGAACAACCAGTCTTACGGGAACCCCAAGACGACTCGGCCTCCCCCTGCACCCCCGCGCACGCATTTATGGTCTGCCAATCATCAGCGGTCACGTCGGTGCCGATGCCGCTGCGTGCATGACCGCCCTTGACCTTGCCAACGAGGATCGGCTCGTCGCCGTGATGGATATCGGGACCAACACGGAATTGATTTTGGGGAACAAGCGAAAGGTGCTGGCCGCTTCTTGTCCGGCCGGACCAGCCTTTGAGGGGGGAGCAATTTCACACGGGATGCCCGCACTCCCGGGTGCCATCGAGGGAGTCAGTATTGGGGAAGATGGAACGGTGCGTACACGCGTTGTCGGAGACGTCACGCCGGAAGGGATCTGCGGGTCGGGTCTCGTCGACGCTCTCGCCGAACTTCTTAGAACAGGCCGGATCAATTCCCTCGGGCGTTTCGAGGGGGATGAGGCATGCCTGGTGTTGGATCCCGGCGAAGGTTCTCCTGTGTTCCTCGATGAAAGCGACATCAACGAGCTGGCACAAGCAAAAGGGGCCAACGTCGCCGGACTGCATGTCATCTTCGACCAGTATGGAATCGAGTTTGATCAGGTGGAGGTCTTCTACCTTGCGGGAGCGTTCGGCCGTCATCTGGACATTCAGTCCGCCAAAAGAATCGGGCTTATCCCAAATATCGATGATTCGAAGATCGTCCAGATCGGGAACGCTGCTATCGAAGGGGCATCAGCGGTACTTCTCTCCCGGAGCAAGCGGTCGGAACTCGAAACACTTGTCAAGCGGGTCGAGCATTGCCGGCTGGAAACTCATCCCGACTTTTTCCATTTCTTTGTCGAGGGGTGTCAATTCAAGCCGGTCGAATCCCGGAGAGTACCCCTCCACCCGTCCACAGGTTCTTGATCAGACCATGACATCGTTTGAGTTATTAGACATCGCTCCGAATGCCGACGTTCAGGAATCGGAGTTCAAGCGACTGTTGGGCTACCCGGCAGACCATGCGCTTGACGGACGAGCTCTGGAACTTGCGGCCTGGGCGAGGGAGTGGTACCGAGAGCATGGGAGGCCATGGATCTATGGACGCCGGGCCCGGACGGTCGCTATGCGTGAAGGCAGGATGCGAATCGACGGAATCGACCTCTTACCCGGAAGGTTGTACGAACGCATGGTGCAAGCAGAGGCCGGGAGCGCCATGCTCGTCGCAGTAAGCGCAGGGGCCGGGTGCGAAGAGTATGCCCGGAAGCTCTGGGAGGAAGGAAAGCCGGATGAATATTTCTTCCTGGAAATCTACGGATCGGCGGTTGTTGAGCATCTGGTCGCGTCGGCTTCGTTCCGCCTGTGCGAGTGGGCTGACGGCCACGATGCCGCCATCCTGCCTCATTACAGCCCGGGATACCCCGAATGGGCAATCGCTGATCAGCCGGCTTTGTGGCAACTCATTTCCGGGGAAGCCGGAAAGACGTTTCCGGAACGACTCGAGGTCCTTGAAACCGGCATGCTCCGGCCGAAGAAATCGCTCCTCGCCGTTTTCGGAATTACTCATCGCCCCGATGTTACACCGCGGTTGACAGAACTGATCCCGTGTGAGAGTTGTTCCCTCCCTGCCTGCCGGTACCGGAGGACAGCGCAGAAATATTCCCTACCTCGGATTGAGCAGATCCCACGAGGGGAGTTTGAGCAGAACGCCTTACCGAAGGATGGAGCTTCCCTGCAGCAGCCTGCCCCTTACACGCTCAGCCCCCGCGCGCTCCGGCTCTGGTCGCGGGACCGATTGAAGCTGAAGTTCCTTGCCGACCGGTCCGTGGAGGCATCGTTCCGGTACGACGGCACAACCTGCTCAAATCTCGGAAGGCCGCTTGCCTTCGACTACCGTATCCGGCTCGGCACTCCGTCGGAAGGATATCCCATTCTCGAGGCAACCTGCTCCCCGTCCGCAGGGGATGCCGGCTACACGCATATGTGTGAATATATAAAAGGCAGCCGTAAACTCATGGAGAGCATCACCAGCGAAAAACCGTTGATCGGACAATCATTGGAAGATGTTTTCGGCTGGAAGCGTCCGTACAATCCGGCTGCATGTTATTGTTCCCTGGAAAGTCGCGACCATAAGTGGGGAATGGTCTTTGAAGTGTTGCACTATGCCCTCGCGGGCTTGCCCGGCAGCATTCCCTCACAAGAGAATATTTAGTAACATTACGACAACGCCGAAGAGGATGGCCTTTCGGCAGCACTTGTTTCACCTCTTTCCCCATGGAGAAAGCCAATGATCAAACTATGCGATATCGACCAATCCGCGCGCGAAAAACTCCCGCCGGACTTCCCCGATAAATCCGGTGTCGGCGTCCACTACATCGACGCATTCATCAAACCGATGAACACGACACTTGGGGACGGCACGCGGGTTGTCTGCAAGCGGAAGGGACTCAAACTGACGCTGACGGTGGGAACGAAGAAAGGGGAAGGGCTTCTCCGCCGACTCGACGTCAGCAGAGATCCCATCGTGATGCTGGATGCCGCCCTCCGGGAAGCGGCTACATCAGCCGGAGTGGAGCTGCAAATAAAAGAGAACGAGATACACCTGGGAGTCTAG
>JBBEBV010000174.1:0-4595 GCA_040882165.1 Bacteroidota bacterium | reverse complement strand
CATCTGCAATCTGTCATCTGTAATCTGCAATCTGTCATCTGCATTCTGAATTTTGACAACCAAAGGAGCTTCACCGCAACCCATGTTCTCCTCGATCAAAAAACTTCATTTCGTCGGCATCGGCGGTATCGGGATGAGCGGCATCGCTGAGATCCTGCTCGATCAGGGATTTATGATCAGTGGGTCGGACAGAGGGTTGGGGGAAGTCACTGAACGGCTGCAGAAGCTCGGCGCAACCATCTTCGAAGGCCACAAGGCCGCGCACGTCGCCGAAGATGTGGACGCCCTGGTGTATTCTTCGGCTGTCTCGTTTGACAATCCGGAAGTGATCGAGGCGCAACGACGGAAGATTCCGATTATACGACGGGCCGAGATGTTGGCGGAAGTCATGCGGCTGAAATACGGGATTGGCATCGCAGGGACGCATGGGAAAACGACCACGACCTCCATGGTCAGCCTCGTGTTGATGGAAGGAGCACTCGACCCGACAGTGATCGTTGGGGGCAAACTGAGCGGCTTGGGCGGAACAAATGCGCGCCTCGGGCGGGGCGAGTTCATCGTGGTGGAGGCGGACGAGTTCGACCGGTCGTTCCTCTCCATTACACCGACCATCGCCGTGCTGACCACGTTGGAAACGGACCATCTCGACTGTTACCGTGATCTCGAGGATATCAAGGGGGCGTTCATTCAGTTCGCTTCGAAGGTTCCGTTCTACGGCTTCGTCGTGCTGTGCCTGGACGAGCCTGCACTGCTCGATATCATGCCGCAGATCAGCAAGAAGAAGATCATCACCTATGGATTGAACCCGCAGGCGGATGTGCAGGCGGTCGAGATCCGGCACAAGGATAACACATCGACCTTCACCGTGCTCCGGAACGGCAAGGAACTGGGACCCGTCACGATCCAGGTTCCCGGCAAGCACAACGTACAGAATGCGCTCGCCTCCATCGCCGTCGGGCTGGAGCTGGGAGTTCCGTTTGAAAAGGTCCGGGCGGGTATTGAAAAGTTCAGCGGCGTGTATCGCCGCTGGGAGAAAAAGGGGGAGGTCAAGGGCATCACCGTGTACGATGATTACGCCCACCACCCCACCGAATGCCGCGCAACTCTTTCCGGGGTGAAGGCTGGCTGGCGACGGCGGGTGGTCTGCGTGTTTCAACCCCACCTCTACTCACGCACGCGCGATTTCTATGAAGAGTTTGGAAAATCGTTCCTCCTCTCCGATGTGCTCGTGGTAACGGACGTCTACCCGGCGCGGGAAGAACCGATCCAGGGGGTGACCGGGGAGTTGATCGTGAACGCCGCCCAGCGCTTCGGCCACAAAGAAGCGCACTATGTTCCGGACAAGAAGCAGGTCCCGTCGTTCCTGCAATCCCTTGTCAGGAGCGGCGATATCGTGATCACCATGGGCGCGGGAGACATCTGGAAGTTTGGGGAGGAGTTCTTGGATCAATTAAAAATTAAAAATTAAAAATTAAAAAATAAGAATTAGAAAAGCGTCTTCTCCTTTTTTTCGTTTTGCATTTTTAATTTTTCATTGAATATGGTTTCTCTCAGCGATATCAAGCAATTCTTCCGCGGCACCATCGGTATTAACGAACCGATGGCCAAGTACACCTCGATGCGCGTCGGTGGACCGGCCGACTATTACCTCGAGCCCGCGGACAAGATGGACCTGGTGGAGATCATCCGGTACCTCCGAACCAACAAATTCCCCACCCTGATTCTTGGTCGGGGGAGTAACTTGCTGGTGAACGATGAAGGGATCCGGGGCGCAGTGATCAATATTGAGTCGGCGCTTGCCAACGTGCGCATGGAGGGAGACCTCGTCGTGGTGGACTCCGGTGTGAACCTGGCAAAATTTGTGGACTTCTGCGTGCAGAAAGGGCTTGCGGGGGTGGAGATGCTGGCGGGCATACCGGGAAGCATGGGAGGCGCCCTCGTAATGAACGCCGGAGCCCATGGCGGAGAGATCTCCGATCATCTCGTTGAAGTCGAGGTCCTGCGTGACGACCGGATCCAGTCGATAAAAAAAGAGGACGCACAGTTCGCCTACCGCCGGTCCGGATTCGGGAACGACATCGTGCTCGGTGCAAGCTTCCGGTTAACGGCGGGCAACAAGGAAGAGCTCCTGGCAAAACGACGTGAGCTGATCCTGAAGCGGAATGCCTCTCAGCCGCTTCACCTTCCCAACTCCGGGAGCATGTTCAAGAATCCGCCGGCCAACTTCGCGGCCAAGCTTATTGAGCAGGCGGGACTGAAGGGAAAACGGGTCGGGAATGCGCAGATCTCGGAGAAGCATGCGAATTTTATCGTGAACCTCGGTGGGGCAAAAGCATCCGATGTCTTTACGCTGATCGACCTGGCCCGCCGCACGGTGCATCAGAACGCGGGCATCTTACTGGAACTGGAAGTGAAGCTCATCGGATTTTCCGACGAGTCGAGAAAGCTGGTAGCATGAGCGCATCGCCAAAACTCAAGTACGGCTTCGTAGCGCTTCTTCTGGGAGCGACGGGACTCATCGTCGCGTCGAACCTTTGGAAAGCCGAACTCAAAGTCCGACGGGTCACTGTCGAAGGAAACCGCATAGTCGAGACTCCGGAAATCCTTCAGCTTGCCAAGATCGCAAAGGACGCACAACTTCACGAAGTGGACCTGATGGCCGTCCGGAAGAACGTCCTCAGCCATTACTTCATCAAGGATGCGGTGGTCGAACGGGACCTTCCAGCCACGATCAAAATCACGGTCAAAGAGAGAAGCCCGCTGGCTATTGTCAATGCGCAAGAGGTGCTGTACCTGGACGAGGACGGCGTGGTTCTCCCCCACTCGATCTCCAAGGCCCTTTTCGATCTGCCCATCCTCAGTGGCTTACCTGCCGGACAGTCAGGCTTGCCGGGAACGATGACGCTGAAACCCGGAATGACATTGAAGAATGCGGACGTGCAGGAAGCTCTTGAAATCCTGGCAACGTCGAAGCTTGTCGGCAAAGAGCTTTATTACATGATCTCTGAAGTCCGTCTCCGTGACGGTGGCGACATCGTCCTTTATGCTGCAGAGTGGGGGGTGCCGATCATCATCGGGAGAGGCAACATCCCGAGCAAGCTGGTCCGGTTAGAGACATTTTGGCGCGACGTCGTCCGCCAGCAGGGAGCGGAGAAGTTGCAGTACGTCGACCTTCGGTTCGACGATCAGGTTGTTGTGCGCTGGAATCAGAAAAAGGGATAACGAACCCCGCCGCACCGCGGGGTCAATACATGATGGTAGCCAAGGGAGATTGTCGTCCATGACACATGAGATTGCTGTCGGTTTGGATATTGGGTCAACGAAAGTATGCGCGATTGTTGCTGCACCGGATGAAAACAATCCGGGGAAGCTGAATATTCTGGGGATCGGCCGGAGCCCATCGGACGGCCTGACCCGTGGGGTTGTGACAAACATCGAGAAGACCGTCCGCTCCATCCAGATGGCCGTCGCAGAAGCACAGGCACAATCGGGGGTGAAGATTACCGCGGTGACGGTCGGTATCGCCGGCGACCATATTCAGAGTTTCCAAAGTCGAGGCGTAGTGGCCATCAGCCACACAGACAACGAGATCACGCAGGAGGATGTCGAGCGGCTGATCGAGGATACGAAGCGCGTAGCCCTGCCGTCCGACCGGAAGATCATCCATGTCATCCCCCAGCAGTTCATTGTGGACGGCCAGGATGGGATCTACGATCCGGTCGGCATGTCCGGCGTTCGGATGGAAGCGGTCGTGCACATCATCACCGGCCTCGTCACCGCCGCTCAGAATATTTACAAATGCGTCCAGCGAGCCGGACTGCATGTAAACGACATGGTCCTGGAACCCCTCGCCTCCAGTTACGCGGTACTGGATGACGAGGAAAAGGAAGTGGGAGTCGCGTTGCTCGATATCGGTGGCGGCACAACGGATCTGGCCGTGTTTGAAGAACGTACCATCCGCCATACAGCCGTGATCGGGGTAGCGGGCAAGAAAGTAACGGACGACATCCGCAAGGGACTCGGCATCCTGACCGAGCAGGCCGAGAAAATCAAGCAGGAGCACGGCTATGCCTTCATGCCGGCCATCGTCAACAACGAGCCGATTATCCTTCCGGGGATCGGCGGACGGGCTCCGATAGAAATCGACAAACGTCTCTTGTGCCAGGTCATTCAACCGAGGATGGAGGAAATTCTGGAAATCGCATCCATGGAGATCAAGCGCTCGGGGTACTCCAAGCATCTCTCGGCGGGGATCGTGCTGACCGGAGGTGGTTCACTCATCAAAGGGACCACCGACCTTGCGCGCGAGGTCATGGGTATGCCGGTCAAGATCGGTATTCCGAGCGGTTTCAGCGCCGGACTCGTTCGCGAGATCGAAAACCCCATCTACGCCACGGGGGTCGGGCTCGTCATCCATGAGCTGAAACATCGCGACCGCTCGACCATCGCCGCGACCGTCGACCCGGAAAAAGGAAAGGGCTCGGTCAAAAGCATTTTTAACCGGATGAAGACATGGTTTGATGAGTTGTAGGTCAGATGGCAGATGGCAGATGACAGATGGCAGATAACAGATGGCAGATGGCAGATGACAGATG
>JBBEBV010000173.1:0-4601 GCA_040882165.1 Bacteroidota bacterium | reverse complement strand
TCGCTCACCGTGAAGGCGAACGCTTCATCCACGTAGATGGCGTATCCCTGCCGTTGAGCGCGGCTCTTCAGGATTTTGGTGATGAGCATGGAATGCGCCTAGTTCTTCGATCCCTTTTTTGCGGGGGCCGCTTGTTCCGGTTTCGCGGCTGGGGACGGGGGAGTGTCGTCGGCAATCAGCCCAAGCTTCTTCCGGAGCGCAAGGTCTATTTCTTTCGCAATCGCTGCATTTCCCTGTAAGTACGTCTTGACCGCATCGCGGCCCTGTCCGATCCGGTCCTCTTTGTAAGAGAACCACGAGCCGCTTTTGGCGATAATGTTGTGCTCAACGGCAGCATCGATCAAATCACCAAGTTTCGAGATACCCTCGTTATAGAGAATATCGAATTGCGCTTCTTTGAACGGCGGCGCAACCTTGTTCTTGACCACCTTGACCCGGGTGCGGTTGCCGATGACATTCTGACCGTCCTTGATCGCTTCGATCCGTCGTACATCCATCCGGACCGACGCGTAAAATTTCAAGGCGTTCCCTCCGGTCGTCGTCTCGGGATTGCCGAACATCACCCCGATCTTCTGGCGAAGCTGGTTGGTGAACATGACGCTCGTTCTGGATTTGCTGATCGCGGCTGTGAGCTTCCGGAGGGCCTGGGACATCAAACGGGCCTGCACCCCCATGGTCGGATCGCCCATCTCTCCTTCGATCTCCGCGCGCGGTGTCAGCGCTGCGACGGAATCGATGACGACGATGTCGAGCGCGCTGCTCCGGACAAGCGTCTCGACGATTTCCAGGGCCTGTTCGCCAAATTCCGGTTGCGAGAGGAGGAGGTTGTTGACGTCAACGCCGAGTCGTTTCGCATACGCAATGTCCAGGGCGTGCTCGGTATCGATGAAGGCTGCGACACCGCCGAGGCGCTGGGCCTCTGCAATGACATGAAGACAGATGGTGGTTTTGCCGGAGGATTCCGGACCGAAAATCTCGATCACCCTTCCACGGGGAATTCCCCCGATGCCAAGCGCTGCATCGAGCGAGATGGAGCCGGTGGAGATCGCGTCGATCTTCGCGATGGGCCCCTCCGTCAACCTCATGATGGCTCCTTTGCCATGTTGCTTTTCGATCTGGTCGATGGCAAGCTTGAGGGCTTGGAGGCGTGCTTCTTTGGAATTGTTCTCGGACATGGTTACTCCAGGTTACGGTTGTAAGGGAATCGCGTTCATCAGCGTGTAGTGTGATCCGGCTGGAAATAATTCGCTGCGCATGATGCGGATCTCGGTGCATCGAAATTGAAGCGGCTCAAAAGTAATGCTTTTTAGAATTTCAGTCAAGCGATGAATGTTGTGTCCCCCCTTGACTCTTCCCATGGTGGCATGGGGATGAAATGCGCGGTCATCTTTTTCAACACCGCATGCTAAACACACCTCCTCGATGTGACGATGAAGTGTCGCGAGCACAGGAGGGATGTCCGTTCCAATCCAGACAATACGCGGTTTATCATGAGTTGGAAATCCTCCCACGTGCCTGAAGCTAAGTGCAAAGGATTGAATCTCCTGAACCGATGCGCTCAACGATGAGGTGAGGGAAGAGAGCTGCGACTCTTCCTTATCGCCAAGAAATTTCATCGTGATATGAAATTTCCCGGAAGGTTCCCAGCGCACCGTGGCCTCGGAGGCCCGGAGTTTCTCCTGAACTTGCGAAATCCCGCGCTGGATTTCAGAGGGGAGAGGAAGTGCAATAAAACAACGGATTTTCATTGAGGGTCGATTTTCAACAACTTCCTTCTTACGAGTTCCAGGGCTGCCTGTGCCGCACGCTCCTTCACGCGTCGCCGATTCTCCTCGAAATGGAAGCGGAGGGCAAACGTCCCGTTTCCATCGGCGTAGCCGATCCAGACCAGTCCCACCGCTTTCTGATCCGTTCCGCCTGCTGGCCCGGCAATTCCGGTTGTTGAGAGACCTATCGATGTCTTCGACGCCGACCGGATTCCCGATGCCATCGCTTCCGCCACTTCCCTGCTGACAGCCCCATGAGCATCGAGAAGAGGAGGGGGAACCTGCAGCATGGCGATCTTTGATGCATTGCTATAGGCGACAATCCCACGCTCGAAATAATCCGAGCTCCCGGGAACGTTTGTGATGCGATCCGTAATCAACCCTCCGGTGCACGATTCAGCAACCGAGAGGGAAAGTCTGCGCTCCCTGAAAAGCCTCCCCAGCACCTCTTCCAGCTCCTCCTCGTCAGCGCCGTAAATGAACTTTTCTGCCTTTGTCCGCAGGGCGGTTTCCACGCGGTTGATTGCACGGGCAACCTCGTCGGGGTCGGTTCCATGCCCGCTCATTCTTAACCTGACACCTGTCGGACTCGGAAGAAAAGCCAGTGTAACGCCGGGGTGTGGAGCGAGGAGCGCGGCTACATCCCCTATCTGGTTTGCGAGGATGGATTCCGCGATGCCGGTTGTTTTCAGCGTTCTGTGCAGGATGACTTCCCCCGTTCCCCGTTGCCTGAAATAGGGAATGACAAACTCTTCCATCATCGCTTTCATTTCAAAGGGAACACCGGGCATGACGATAAAATGCTTCCCCATACGGTCGAACAGGTACCCCGGGGCCGTCCCTTGAGAGTTCTGGATCACGGTGCAATTGCGCGGGACCAGGGCCTGGTCTTCGTTCCGTGGAATGAGCGGGATGCCCCGTTTCCGGAACAACTCCGTAATCCGCTCCAGAGCCTCCTCGTTCACGACGAGATCAGTGTCGAAGAACCTGCACACAACCGACCTGGTCACATCGTCATGGGTGGGACCCAGTCCTCCCGTCACCACGACAAGGCGGTGCGTTGACACGGCTTCTTCAAAGGACGCAAGGATTTCGTCTTCGTCATCGCCAACCGTGATCATGCGGTGGACCGCGACACCGACCGATTGCAGCCGTTCGGCAATATATGCCTGGTTGGTGTTGATGACCTGCCCGATCAGCAGCTCGTCGCCGATGGAAATGATTTCTGCGGTCATACGTTTCAGGAGATCAGCCCGGCCTTGACGAGGATCTGCACGGCGAGATTGGTGTAGGTGGCTGCAACGACATCGTCAAACATGATTCCGAATCCCCCATGCTGTGCGTCAAATTTTTTCGCAGGAAAGGGTTTGATGATGTCCAGAATGCGAAAGAGGAAGAATGCCGCGGCGGCCACGAGCAACGTCTTCGGGAGAAAGAGGAGGGAGATCCACATCCCCAGGACTTCGTCGATGGTCACCTCCGCGGGATCATGGCCGTACACCTTCTCCATGCGGTCCGCTGCCTTGATTCCAAGCAGGAGGACAAGGAAGCATGCCGGCATGATGACATAGGGATGCTCAAAGCCGGGGATGAAGTACAGGAGAAGACCGACGGCGGAACCGACCGTACCGGTGGCCACGGGAGAGAATCCGGAGAACAAACCTGAAGCGAACAGCTTGATAGGAAACGGAACAGTTTCCAGCGGGAGCACAGGCTCCGGAGATGAGTTATTGGGATTCGGTGATTCGGTCTGAGAAGTCATAAAGTTCACGAACTGTTTTCCAATTCTTGACAAGATAGAGAATGCCGGTGAGCACCGTGATGAAAGCGACCACCACAACGATGGTGTAGAGCAGCGAGTATGCGAGGGCCTCGTGAATCAATCCGCCGTACCGTGACTGAAAATATTCCATGTCGCGCGCGATGTAAGCGAGGAGAACGTAGTAAATAAACATGAACTGCAAAAAGGTTTTTGTCTTGGCGAACTTGCTCGTGTCGAATGCCCGACCCTTGAACTCGGAATACGACCGGAGGAAGGTAATGGCCACATCACGGAACACGATGGCCCACACAGGCCAGGCAGGAACCAGGTCGAGGTACACAAACGCGATCAGTGCAGACGAGGTGACGACTTTGTCGGCCAAAGGGTCAAGGAAGGTGCCCCACCGCGTCACGTAGCCCCATCGGCGTGCGACCCAGCCATCATACCAATCGGTCAACAACGCGAGGACAAAGACGATGAGGGAGAATTGTCGAAGCAACAATTCGGACGAAAAGAGCAATGCGACGAATACCGGCGTCAGCAGGATGCGGAGAAAGGTCAGTTGGTTCGGTGGAGTGAGGGCGAATTTCATGGTCGAACCGGATAAGGCGGCTCCAGCCGGTGCTCCGGCGCTTGTTGGTGTCTGCGGCGGCCCGGTCTGAAAGCGGAATAAAAAAATCCCGCACCGGAGGCGGGATTGTAAAGAAACACTTGTGCAGGAGCAAACCGCCCGTTCAGGCGGCCTTGCGGATCTTTCCGGACTTGATGCAGTTCGTGCAGACCAGGATGCGTTTCACGGATCCATCGACCACAGCACGGACTTTCTGCAGGTTCGGAAGGAAACGGCGGGGCACACGGTTGTGTGCGTGGCTGACGTGATTTCCGGCCATCGGTATTTTACCGCAGATTTCACAGATTCTTGCCATCGTCAAAACTCCTCTTAGTCGATCTTCGCCCCCGTCAAACACGGTGGGTGCAACAGGCTGATAAAATGAATGGGCATAAGATAGGGAGAAAAAGAACGAGAGGCAAGACGATTTTTTATCGAGCCGCACGGTGCGATGTCTTCCCTC
>JBBEBV010000172.1:0-4634 GCA_040882165.1 Bacteroidota bacterium | reverse complement strand
TCGCCCGGAGCCATCGTGAACGGACCCGTGTTCAGCAGCAACCGGCGGTCGCCGGGGCTGAACGAGTAATCGGTCCCCTGACCATCCAGATGCCCTGTGCCGGCCACAGGATCGCCCGCCAGCGGGAATCGTCCCACCGTTACTCCCGGCGGGTGTGGATAGAACGCATCGGCTCCATCCAACGGCACAAACCCGCGCATCATCTTATACCACCGGATCGTTCCCTGTGTATAGCTATCGGGTGGATCGGTAAAATTACTTCCCGCCGAGAAGTACGAGAACCCGGTCATCGGGAGGTTCCTGTAACCTTCCCGGTACTTCAAATCGAATACGGCTGTCTCTCCCGGCGCAGGCACGATCGGCCCGGCGAGGAAGTCATAGGCTGAAGACGGAGGGGGAAGGTTGTATTTTTGATACTCCAGGTCGATCGCAAGACCGTTATACACAAATCCCATGCTCAAGACCGTATCGCAACCCAGGAGGTCGTCCCCTGCGCCGCCAAGATCCGGATCCGACCATTGCGTCACATACATACTGTCGATATAGAACGAACCCTTCGTCCCGCTTCCGTCGATATCGACCCCTCCCTTGTTGATGAACTTATAGCGTTGAAAATAGAGGTTGCCCATGGCATCCGAACGATTGTACCCCCACAGGGTCTTCTGCACTTCCAGGCCCATGGGTTCAGACCGGACACGTGACAATCCGGTGGTCAGGGCACGGTTCAGGTCGTTCATCACAGTCCAGAGAACCTGGTCAGCCGGAGAGTTTGGATCCGCACCGGCAACACCCGGCTCATCACGCCCCTGCGAGATCAGGCTGTCAACGGTGAATGTTGCGCTGAACGCCGGGGGAGCATCGTAGACGCCATTGCCGTTCCTGTCAACGAACGGGGCGCCGATCACGACCGGCCACGCTTTCCAATCTGCGTCGTACTGGTCCTTCACAGCCTGAACCTGCGCATCGGTCACCTGGCCGATCGGGATTTCATTGTTGATCGCGGCGTCGGCACGGAGTTCTTCGTCGGACATCTGTGCATAGTCGCGACGGATTCGATACATCCGGGCATCCGCATCGTTCGGGTTCTGGGCAACCGCCGTGGCGTCCGAACCGGTGATCCGGCCGTTTGCCGTGCCGGTCGCATAGTGCGCTCCACCGACCCGGATCAACTGCTGGAACGGACCCGGTTGCGTCAGCGCTGCATCACGGTACACCTTGCCACCCCACAGCACGCCGTCCTGGTAAATCGCCCAAGAGGTGAACCGGGGATAATACAGACCGTTGTCCGATGCCGGCGAGTGGTTCGACAACCCGTCCGAACGGTGCCAGGACCAGAGGTTGTTGATGTTCAACACTCCATAGCGGGGAGTCCCGGCCCCTTTCTGCAGGCGGTTCTTCTCCTTGTTGGACTTGTCCAGGTCATCGGCTTTCACGAAAGCCGTCCCGACCAGCAAGACACACGCAAGGATCGCCAGCGAAAATCGTAGCGAGAATTTGCTCATACAAATACCTCCTTCAATTATGAGGTTGGTTCAAGAGTTTACTTTCCAAGTATGACAAAGTCCGGGTCCCTTTCCGCACGAGCGGAACGGGACCCGGAGAGACTTTCTATCACATTTCCAACTTCAAGCCGACGCGAATCTGGCGCGGGGCGGCATAGATGTCGTTGCCGACAGCATCAATATACGCCCAGCGGTTGTCGATATTGATCGCCTTGTAAAACTCCGAGTAGTTCGGGATCTGGACATAGGGAGCGGCCAAATGGCTCCGCAGCCAGCCATCGTCCGTCGCCGTTCCGGTGTTCGGGAACACGTTGAGAATCTGATTGCTGTCGAACAGGTTCAACACGTTCACATACAGCTCCGCCGTGAACCCTTCGAAGAAGAATACCTTGCTCGCATTCAGATCGACGTTGAACACCCAGGGGGTGGAGGATGAATTGATCGGCTCGACCGGGTTACGCGTGCGGGGATCGCTCAAAGGCTGGACACCGATCTCCCAAACGCTTGCCTGACCCAGGTTCTGCGGCTCAAGAATCTTTGTGAAGGCATGACCGCTGTTGAAGGAGATGATCGCATTCGCTCCGAATCCCTCCAGGATCATCCCGCCATCCCCCTTGCCCCACCGGTAATCGAGCATGATGGAGCCGCGATGGGTCTGGTTGTAATCCAGTTGGTTGACGAAGGAGGGAAACTTCACGTCCGACTGATCGGAGACCGCGTTGCGCGAAGAAACCGGGTTGGAGGCCGTCCCGCGCGCATCGGACAATGTGTAGTTCACCTTTGCCTGCAGACGGTTGGTCCGGCGCAACTCGAGCGTCAGCTCAAGTCCCTTCACCGTGCCGAAGTCCGCGTTGCCGTAGGCGACAAAGATCGGAACACCGACGTCGTTCGTAATGCGACTCAGTTGCATTTGGTCTCTCAAATCCTTGTAGAAGCCGGTTGCCGTGAACGCAAAGTTGTCCGAGAGCGTCTGGCGGATACCGACCTCATACTGGGTCGTCCGCTCGGGCTTCACCAGGAAACCCGTCCCTGCCGGGTTCGAACCCAACGAATAGCCCACGCGTGTCTGGGGGCTGATGCGTGAGGCAAGATATCGGACGCCGTCGTAGAGACGGTCCAAGTTCGGCAACTGGGCATATTTGCCGTACATCGCGTAGAACACCGTCCGGTCGGTGACCGGGAAGGAGAAGCTCACCCGGGGGAGCAACAGGCTTACCGGGTCGGTCTCTTTCAGGGAGTTGTCGCTTGCGAAGTAATTGAGGTTGGAATCCCAATCGGGATCGACGTAGTCGACCGGGGCAACGTTCTTCATGTCGAACAGCTCATAGCGCACACCGAGGTTCAACACGAGGTCGTTGAATTCGAATTTGTTCTGCACATAGGCCGAAGCGAGCAGCGGCTTGCGCGGACCTTCAAACCCATCATCCACCTTGTTGCCGTTGATATCATAGCCATACAGATTCATCGTTCCCTGCCGCTGCACGAAGATATCGTACTCCTTGGCCAGGTTCGGATCGGCTGCCAGTTTGTCCGGCGTGTACTTGTCACCGGACTGTGAGATGAATGTGTTGTACGACCCAATGGCACCAACCGAGAAGAGCCGCATGGTCCATGAATCGATCTTACCGCCGGCTTTCAACTCCCATTGCGGGTTGACCTGCGAAGTGAAGTCGACCGTCAGGCCAAGGGAGTTTTGGTTGTTGAGTTGATACGCGTTGTTGGGGGCAAACTCATGGGTGAAGCCGAACCCGTACACAGCGGAGTACACCGGAGGGCCTTGATAGCGGGTCAGGAACCCGGTCGATCCGTCCTCGGTAATGTATCCCTTGTCTCTGAACGCGGTGCTGTCATTATACAACTTCCAGTCATCCCCGAAGTCCGGGTCGTACGCGCGGAAATCCCGGTTCAAGTACGACACGCCAACTTCATAGAATGTCTTGGGACCCAACACGTGTGTCAGGCGAAGGTTCGCGAGCGTGCTCTTGGTCTCGTTCCGATACTGACGCTGCCAGAACATGTTTTCTAAAGCCGCCGGCCAGCTGCGTCCGGTCGGAAGATCGACCTCACCGTAGCTGCCCGAGAAGCGAACCTTGAACGGGTTCAGATCCCACAGGAGCGTTCCCTGGCCGGTGTATTCATTTCGCCAGTTCTTGAACAGGTAGTTCCGCTTGACCTCGATCGTCCCCGGCAACGGTGTACCCTCTGGCCGCGTACCGAAGGCATCAGTCACCATGTTCTCGAACGCAAAGGGCTCGAGGACCATATTCGACCGGTTGCGGAGATAGTTGTTCTGACCTGCAACAAAGAACCGCAGGTTTGAAAGAATCGGGCCACCCACCGTCAACACGGCGTTCCGGTACCCGCGGGCCGAGGTGCTGAGGAACTGCTCGCCCGGTTTGGCAAAGTCGTCAGTCTGGTAATCGAGCGTGGCCTTAAGTTGCGAGCTTCCCGTGCGCATCGTCGTGCGGACGATGGCGGAGTTTGCGCCGCCAAACTCGGCAGTGTATCCCCCCGACTGCAACTGGAACTCTTCGATCGCTTCCTGGATCGGGCTGATCGCTTCGCTCCGGAACAACAGGTTGGTTGCCGTTGCACCATCGATGAAGTACGCCACTTCACCCGATCGGCCGCCCCGAACATACAAGGCGCCGTCCTGCTGGACGATGCCCGCATTATACGCAAGGATGTTCTGAAGGCCACGGACCGGCATCGTTTTGATTTCTTCCTGCGTTCCGAGACGAACCGTGTTCGTCGTGTTCCGCTGAATCAAGGGACGGTCCGCGATCACTTCAACGGCCTGGGTTTGAATCGCCGTGCTGGAAAGTTTGAAGTCCGCGGTCGTCGTCAGGTTGGAACTGACCCGGATATTCGACACGGACATCGCGGCATAACCGATGTACGATGCGCGCACCGTGAAGACGCCGGGAGGAACGGAGAGGATGACATATTCACCGTTGATATCGGTGGACGCACCCAGACTTGTTCCCTCAATGATGACGTTCGCACCAATGAGTGGCTCGCCCGATTCCCTATCGGTGATCATGCCGCGCAATTTACCATCTTGCGCAAGCGCCAGCACCGGCAGAAGGAATAACGCGAAGAAAGCTACTAGTAGCTTACGGTACATAATCT
>JBBEBV010000171.1:0-4646 GCA_040882165.1 Bacteroidota bacterium | reverse complement strand
CAAGCCTTTTTTTTTGGTTATCATCAACAGCGGCAGACAAATCCATCATGAAATCGCCTGCAGGGAAGTGAGAGCCATAAACATTGACAGTCCTGGGAATCGAAACATCGTGTGATGAGACTTCCGCCGCCGTGGTGCGGGATGGTGCGCTCCTCTCCAATATCACGGCGACCCAGCTCTTTCATTCAGCCTACGGCGGGGTCGTTCCGGAACTCGCTTCCCGGGCTCATCAACAGCGTATTGTTCCCGTGGTCGATGAGGCGTTGCGTACGGCAGGCGTTGAAAAGAAAGATCTGGATGCCATCGCGGCGGTGTACGGTCCCGGACTCGTCGGCTCGATCCTGGTTGGTCTCAGTTTCGGTAAGGCGATGGCGCTGGGTTTGGGGATCCCCTTCGTCGGTGTCAATCATATGGAGGCGCACATTGTCTCCAATCTTATCGAAGCGCCGAAACCCGACTTCCCCTTTGTGAACTTGACGGTCTCCGGCGGGCACACACAACTCGTCCTGGTCAAAGGGGGGCTGGAGTATGAGCTCCTGGGAGAAACAAAAGATGATGCGGTTGGTGAAGCGTTTGACAAGGTGGCGAAGATGCTGGGGCTCGGCTATCCCGGCGGACCGCTGATCGACCGCTACGCGGCGAAAGGGGACCGGACCTTTGTCAATTTTCCGCGACCATACCTCGGGGAAGGCTCCCTGGAGTTCAGTTTCAGCGGATTGAAAACCGCGGTCTTATACTACTTAAAGAGAATCGGCTTCCAGAAGGCACAGCATCGGGTGGTGGAGCTGAACCCTGAAGGGTACGAAGAGTTCCTCGCCAATATCTGTGCAAGTTTCCAGGCTGCGGTGATCGACGTCCTGGTCGATAAGACGACGCTTGCGGCTAAGAAGTGCGGAGTGAAGGATATCGCCGTCGCCGGCGGCGTTGCCGCAAACTCCGAGCTCCGGAAACGGATGCAACAGGCGGCGGAGTATTTTGGACTGCGGGTTTTTATCCCAAAGTTCGAGTATTGCACGGACAACGGCGCCATGGTGGCGATGGTCGGTTTTCTCAAGAGCACCAAAGGGCAAACATCAAGCCTTGAATTGACCGCCGAACCGTCTCTCGCACTCCACTAGAGTCTCGGACGAAAACCTCTAACTTGCCACAAAGGCCGGAGGCGTACCAACTGTAGGATGCGCTAGCATCCTACTAAACTGGATCTACGCTTAAACGAAAAGCATAAAAAAACATAGATCCAAATTGTGGCACGCTACGCGTGCGTCATTAGTAAGGCCTCCGGCTGTGCCCCTGCCTGCCGGCACCTGTCTACCGACAGGTAGAGGCAGGTTGGTGGCGTTACTTTTCGACCAGGTCTCTCGTGCCGCGTTCCAAAAAAAACATAAAAAGTCTCCCCGGGGACATGTTCAAGGTATTTCTGAACCGAGACACTCATGTTGAAATCCCCCGGTTCAAGGGCGATCCAACCTTCTTGCATTCATCGGTGTGCATCCGTGTGCCATCGGTGGTAAAACAAAACGCGGCGTAGTTACCTTTTTTGCAAGACGAGAACGTCCAGGGAGGCCATCGGACGTCCTCCTCAACGCACCGTCCATGAAGAGAATTCGAAATACATTTGAAGCTCTGCGTACTGCGGGAAAAAAAGCACTCATCCCGTACATCACCCCGGAGTTTCCACAAAAGGGTATGACGGTTCCGCTCCTTCTTGCATTGGAGGAGGCGGGCGCCGACCTGATCGAGATCGGCATCCCTTTTTCCGACCCCCTTGCGGATGGCGAGACCATTCAACGGTCGTCGGAGATTGCCCTGCAGAACGGTGCCACCATCGGTACCATCCTCCGTGATGTGAGAGAGTTCAGAAAGGGGAGCGATCTTCCGCTGCTCCTGATGGGGTATATGAATCCGATTCTCCGGTTTGGCGCCGAGAAATTTCTGGCCGCGAGCCACGATGCGGGGGTCGATGGTGTCATCATCCCCGATCTTCCACCGGAAGAAGCGACCGAGTTCAGGCAAGGGAGCGAACGGCATGGGGTCAGCAACGTTTTCCTGATCGCCCCGACGACGCCTGTCCCGCGAATTCAACAGATTGACACCCTCTCCACCGATTTTTCGTATTGCGTTTCGATGAGGGGAGTCACCGGTGCTCAGGCCGGGTTGGGGGAGGACGGATCGTTTGAGGAATTTCTCCGGACCGTGCGCGCGAACACGAAAAAACCGTTTGTCGTCGGTTTCGGAATCTCAAAACAGGAACAGGTTGCAACCGTCTGGCGCTTCGCGGACGGGGCGGTGGTTGGATCCGCGCTGCTCAGGGTTCTAGGTTCATGTCGCTCGCCCGGGGAGGCAGCCGCCTCCGCGAAACAATTTCTCCTTTCCCTTCGTCCAACCTAACGAAAGAGCCTTCGATGAATCCTCTCGATGAATGGCGGATGAAGATCGATGATATCGATCTTCAGTTGGTGAAGCTGTTGAACGAACGGGCCCACTGCGCTGAGGAAATCGGCAAGATCAAGCTTGAGCTTGGTCTCGATGCATACTCACCTCAGAGGGAGGAGGAGGTCATGCGGAACGTCACTGCCGGCAATCAGGGCCCCCTGACGGGTTACGCCGTCCGGCGGCTCTTTGAACGTATTATCGACGAATCACGAGCCGTGGAAAGAATCCTGATGATCCAACGGGCAACATCGGCGAAGAAAAAATGATCCAGGCGAACAACGTCCTCGAATTTCTCAAGGCCAACGTCTGGCTTACGGGATTGGCGTCCATTCTTTTCATCTTTCTTATGGGAGCCCTCTTTGTGTTCTGGGTGCCCAACACCGTATCTCGCGCGACAGAGCTGGACGTCGTCGTTCCCCGCGGCGCCAGTTTCAGGTCTGTGACCGATTCGCTCGAAGCAAGCGGGACGTTGAGGGTTCGCTGGACCTTCAACCTCGCCGGAAGACTCATGGGGTTCACCCGCGATATGAAAGTCGGAAAATACCGCTTCCCCGCCGGGCTCTCAAACCTTGAGATCCTGCAGGACCTCTCGGAGGGGACCTCCCGGGTGCCGATCGCCGTGACGATTCCCGAAGGGTGGCGCATCGAAAGGATTGCGATCAGGTACTCGCAGCGCCTTGGCATCGATACCGAAACCTTCATCAACCTTTGCCGGAGTGAGCGTTATGTCCGTTCACTGGGCATCGACGCCGAATCGCTGGAGGGGTACCTCATGCCGGACACCTACCGCTTCTTCTGGCAAACAGAGGAGCGCGAAATCATCGAGCGAATGGTGAACGAGTTCAAATCATTTTTCGTCGATAGCCTCAAGTCCCGGCAAAAGGGGATGAACATGTCTCTGAACCAGGTGCTCACCCTGGCTTCGATTGTGGAAGGGGAGACCAGCCTCGACCGGGAACGGACAACCGTTGCCGGTGTGTATCACAACCGGTTGAAGCGGAGGATGCGGCTGGAAGCCGACCCGACAATTCAATACATCGTTCCCGATGGCCCGCGCAGGCTGCTCTATAGTGACCTGAAGATTGACTCACCGTTCAATACGTACCGGAACTACGGCTTGCCTCCCGCACCGATCGGAAGTCCCGGTAGGCTGTCCATTCTCGCAACGCTCTATCCTGAGCGGCATTCCTATCTCTTCTTTGTTGCCGATGGGACGGGCGGACACAAGTTCTCCCGCAATTACGCGGAACACCAAAGGGCTGTGCGCGAGTGGCGGCGTGCCCGGCGGGAGCTCCAGCAGCAAGCCGCCAGGAACTCGGACCCGACCGATGGGTAGAATAGGTGACATCCGCTTTTTGTTCTTCCCCTCTCTCTTAGTATATTGGAGCCATTACAGAACGGTCTTTCCGAAGCAATCCGAATGATGTTGACCCGATCGCCGCTTCAGCTCTTCTTTATCAGCCTCATCATGATCCTTCTCCTTTCGTGTGCCGGACAGGTGCCGCCGGAGGGAGGACCAGTCGATACCGATCCACCGTTGATTGTCTCCACCATTCCGCCACCGGGCACGACATTGTTTGCCGGTGACCGTGTCATTCTCGAGTTCGACGAGTACGTGGATCGCAGGAGCGTTGAGCAATCGATCTTTGTTTCTCCTCCCGTCGGGTCGCTGGAGTTCGACTGGAGCGGCAGGGAGGTTGAGATCACGTTTTCCGACCGGCTCAGGGAAAACACCACATACGTGGTGAACATCGGTACCGACGTTGTCGATCTTCGCAACCGGAACAAAATGGCGCAGGCTTTTTCCCTGGCGTTCTCCACGGGAGGAATGATTGATTTTGGTGCGATGGAGGGAAAAGTCTATCCCTCCAAGCCGGCCGACGCCCCCCAGGGGGTGATGATTTTCGCCTACCGGCTTGACGGCCTCGATCCCGATACACTCAATCCCCGGCAGACCCTCCCCGATTATGTCACACAAACGGGAAAGGGGGGTGATTTTTTTCTGCACTATCTTGCCCTCGGGACCTATCGCATTCTTGCTGTACGGGACGAGTTTCGCAATCTGCTGTACGACCCCGAAGCGGACGAGTACGGCGTTCCATCTTTTCCCCTCAGCCTCACTGCGGGGGATACCCTTCGCTCCCATGTCCTTATGCGTCTTGCGAAGGAGGACACCACAGCCCCGAGACTCGTGAAAGCAACGCCCCGGCATT
>JBBEBV010000170.1:1211-4702 GCA_040882165.1 Bacteroidota bacterium | reverse complement strand
AACGGGGCCGGGAAGACGACCGCCATCAACATCTTTCTCGGGTTTCTCCCGCAAACGGAAGGAACGGCACGGATCAATGGCGTGGACGTTCGCACCGATCCGCTGGAGGCCAAGAAATATGTCGCCTACCTTTCCGATGTGGTGATGCTGTATCCCAACTTCACGGCACGGCAAAACCTCGATTTCTTCGCGCGCCTGGGGGGAAAACAGAACCTCAGCCGGGAGCAGTACTACAGCGTGTTGCAGCAAGTGGGCCTCCAGGAGAAGGCATACGAGCAGAAACTCAAGGGATTCTCCAAGGGGATGCGCCAGAAAGTGGGACTTGCCATTGCGATCATTAAAGAGGCCCCTGCGATCATTCTCGACGAGCCGACAAGCGGACTGGACCCCAAGGCGGCAAATGAATTTCAGTCCATGATCCTCCACCTTCGATCGGAGGGCCGGGCGATCCTCATGAGCACGCACGATATCTTTCGGGCGAAGGAGGTGGCAGACACCGTCGGGATTATGAACGAAGGAAAAATGCTGGCGATCAAGTCCAGGAAGGAACTCGAACACGAAGACCTGGAGAAACTGTATCTCAATTATATCCATGGAAAAGTTGCTGCGTAAGGACGGGGTGCCCATGATCAAAATCCTTCTGGAAAAAGAACTTCGCGATATTATTTCCTCCACCAAGTTCGCCATTACGTTCGGCGCTGCCGCCATCCTGGTGATCCTCAGTTTCTATGTCGGGATCCGTAACTATGAAGAAAGCATGCGCGAGTTTGAGGCCGCCCGGGCCGTGAATGCGAACAATGTGACGGCGCTGACGGATTGGCGACAGGTACAGCACAAGTTGTTCCGGAAACCCCAGCCGTTGCAGGTGCTGGTGAGCGGCGTGACGAACGATATCGGCAGGACGACCGAAGTCCGACCGCAAGGGGAGCTGACGCTTATCAACAGCCGGTACAACGTCGACCCCTTGTTTGCCGTCTTCCGCTTTCTGGACCTGACGTTCGTAGTGATTATCGTCTTCAGCCTTTTCGCGATCCTGTTCGGGTACGATGCCATCAACGGGGAAAAGGAATCGGGGACGCTGAAGCTGATCCTCTCGAACTCCGTCTCCCGTGCGGATGTCGTCCTCAGCAAGCTACTCGGAAGTTTCCTTGCCCTTGTTGTGCCGTTGCTCGTCCCAATCCTCGTCGGTTGCCTGATGCTGATCGGCTTCGGGATACCGATGTCCGGAACGGAGTGGACCCAGCTTGGACTCGTGATTGTGGCCGGGTTGCTCTGTTTCGGGGCGTTCCTGATGCTCAGCATCATGATTTCCGCCTCTGTCACCCGCAGCAGCGCTTCGTTTCTCCTTTCGCTGGTCATCTGGATCTTCTCCGTGTTGATCATTCCGAAGGGGGCCGTTCTTGTCGCGGCCCAGGCGGTTGATGTCCCAAGCCTCGATGGCGTCGAGGCACAGAAGCGGAAATTCACGTTGCAGCAATTCAACCAGCGTTTCCAGAAGATGGGAGAATTCCTCCGCGCGGACATCACGCGCGATGAAACGTGGTCTCAGCGTTTTGCCGCGTTTCAGGACAGCCTCAACAAATCATTCGAAACGGAGCGTGAGGAGTACTTCCGGAAGTTGAACGAGGACTGGAGGAACAAAAAGGACCGACAGGAACAATGGGCGTTTTCGATGGCAAGGGTCTCTCCCACGGCGGTGTTCCAGATCGCCGCGATGAGCCTTGCGAACACCGATGTGTCGCTCAAGCGCCGTTATCTGGAAGACCTTGACCGTTACCAGGAAGAGTATGCGGAGTTTCTCCGGAAGAAAACCGGGTCGTCGGGGGGAATGCACATTGTGATGCGGTTCTCCGGTCAACAGGGAGCCCAGGAGGAAGAAAGGAAGCCATTAAACCCGACCGAGCTCCCGGAGTTTACTGAACGAGGGAGGACTCTGGGTGAAACACTCTCAGCGTCCATGGCCGATCTCGGGTTGCTTGCCGTGTTGAATATCCTCTTTTTTGTCGGAGCGTTTATCCGGTTTCTCCGGTTCGACGTTCGATAACGAGACTTGGAAGGAGTGTACCCATGTGGAAGATCATCGCTGAAAAGGAACTCAAGGATCACCTGCAAAGTGCGCGGTTCATCGTGACCGCGGGCATCAGTATGTTGCTGTTGATTCTGAGCATGGGGTTGGGGATACAGCACTTCAAGGCACGTATTGCGCAACACGACCAGGCGATCCAGATGATGCTGGAGACCGCGGCGCAGCAGACGAACTGGAACACCGTGCCCGTGGCTGCCTACCGAAAGCCGGATGTCATGGAGGTCTTCGTCAATGGGGTCAACAGCGACATCGGACGCTTTTCCGAGATCACGCTCATGCGCAATGTCCGGCTGGTTCGGAGCGAATTCTCGGATGATCCGATGCTCGCTGTTTTTCAATTCCTCGACCCGACCTTCGTGGTGTTGATTGTTCTGAGCCTCCTTGCGATCCTTTTCACCTATAACGCTGTCAATGGAGAGAAGGAATCCGGTACGCTCAAGCTGGTCTTTGCCAATGGGATTTCGCGGGCGGAGTTCATTCTCGGGAAACTCGCGGGGGGATGGGTGGCGCTCCTGGTCCCGGTGGTCCTCTCGTTCATGATCGGCGGACTGATGTTGATCCTGATGGGAGTGGAGATGGGCGCGCCCCAATGGGGGAAGTTTGGATTTTTTGTGCTGGCGTCCGTGTTGTACTTTACCTGCTTCATGCTGATCGGCGTGCTGGTCTCGTCCTTTACCGCCAGGTCGAGCATCTCCTTTCTCGTCTTGCTGGTGGTCTGGATTTCGTCAGTGTTGATCATCCCGAAAGCCTCCACCATGCTGGCCGGCCAGGCCATGCCGGTGCCAACGGCTGACGAGGTGGAAAGTCGCCTGGCGAGCTTCGCGACGCAGGCCCGGACCGAGTACTTCGGAGGCATGCAGGAACGCTGGCGCGAGCGATTCCGTCCGACAGAGGGGATGAAGCCGGATGAGGCGACGCAGTACCAGGCGGAAAACCGGCCGACGTGGGAAAAGGAAGACAACGATGCCCGGCAGGACATGGAGAAGAAGATTGCGGACCATAGCGCCCGCGTGTACGAGGAATACTACAACCAGAAGACGCGGCAGGAACAACTTGCATTTTCCCTGGCCAAGATGTCCCCTGCTTCCATGTTCCAGCTCGCGGTCATGAAACTTGCCGGGACGGATACGGGTTTGAAGCGGCGTTATGAAGACGCGATGAAGAATTATCGCGAACAGTACATGAAGTTCGTCCAGCAAAAAGGGGGGGGCTTTGGCGGAATGCGCATCACCATCGGACGGGGTTCCGGAGGGAACGTCTCGATGGGAGGTGCGCAGGATGGAAAGAAAATCGATGTGGGCGAAATGCCGCGCTTTCAGGGTCCGCGCCATACGTTGGGCGAAGCGTTGACCGCATCCTTGTTCGATCTCGGCCTGTTGGCAATCTTCAACATCCTTGCGTTCAT
>JBBEBV010000170.1:0-1111 GCA_040882165.1 Bacteroidota bacterium | reverse complement strand
TTGCAATTCGGGTCACATTTCGGTATTTTTTGGGCCGAAATGCGACGCCGAACCTCCCATACCACATCGCTCTTTTCCCGGGTCATCTTCCTGATCCTGCTTTCCGGTTCAACGCACCTCCACGCGCTCCAGTCAACTCAGGAAACCCCGGTTCCGAGAGTGGTTGTCGCGCTGCTGGACACGACCACCGCACAGAAACCCATGCTGTTTCCACATCAACCCGCAAAACGGCCCAGGCTCGCGCTCGTGTTGAGCGGTGGGGGGGCGCGCGGGATCGCAGCGATTGGGGTCTTCAAGGTTTTCGAAAAAGCCGGCATCGCGATCGACATGATCGTCGGGACCAGTGTGGGGAGTATTATCGGGGGGCTCTATGCTGCGGGGTACTCGACCGAACGGTTGCGGACCCTGGTCGATACCACGCGGTGGAGTGAGGTGCTGGACTTCAGCGATGAAGCACAACGAGCAGATCAATTTCTCGATCAAAAGATCGCGAGCGACCGGAGTATCCTTACCGTCCGGTTTGACGGTTTCGAGCCGATCATTCCCCGGGCGTTCTCCTCCGGACAACGCCTGACCAGGTACCTGAACCTCCTTGTCCTGCAAGGGATCTACCGGGCGGATCCGAGTTTTGACGCCCTTCGCATTCCGTTCCGGGCCGTGACGACGGACTTGCTGTCCGGCAAACAGATTATTCTGCGGGAGGGGGACCTGACCGAGGCGATGCGCGCAAGCTCCGCCGTGCCGCTCCTGTTCAGCCCGGTTCAGCGGGATTCGACGCAACTCCTCGATGGCGGGTTGATATCGAACATTCCTGTGGACGTCGCCCGGAAAGAGGGGGCCGACCTTGTTGTTGCGGTCGATGTCACAAGCCCGACGCGCTCCAAGGGAAAACTAAACTCGATTTGGGAGATTGCGGAACAGGTGATCGGCATTGCCATGCAACGGGCGATCGAAGAACAGCGCGCCAAGTCGGATGTGGTCATCCAACCGGCCCTTGGAGACCTGGAGACGAATGATTTTTCGCAGGTCGATTTTCTCATTCAGCAGGGGGAGGCAGCAGCAGAAGCTGCTCTCCCGATGATTCGTTCGATGCTGGAGGCGAAATTCAAGG
>JBBEBV010000169.1:0-4741 GCA_040882165.1 Bacteroidota bacterium | reverse complement strand
AACGGTCTTGAGAATACTTTCGATTGTTCTTCTCTGTCTCCTTGCTTCTCCCGGATGCGAATTCGATCAGGGTCCGCTTTCCGACGCGGCCGGCATGTTCGAACGGGCCGTCGTCCTCTATAACGAGAACTCCTACCGTCAGGCCGAAACGCTCTTCGTCCAATCGCTCACGGTGTTCGAGCAACAGAGCGAGACGCGCCCCCTCGCGGAAGCCCATCGCTACCTCGGCCAGATTTCCCTCGTCGATGGGAAGCTCTACACCGGATTACAGCATTTCCAAACCGCGCTCCGCTATGCCAGGGAAGGTCGGGATTTCCGGTCGGAAATGGCGCTGCACGCTCTCATAGGCGATGCAGAGCTCTATCTCGGGCGCACGTATGAGGCCGGCGCATCCTACCGTTCCGCCCGTCAGCTTGGGTCTGCATTCAACGATCTTGGATTTAAGGCGGAAGTGGAACGGAAGCTGGCCCGCGCGGCGTTCCTGTCGGGGAACAACGAAGAGGCCCTGCTTGGGTATCAGTCGGCCCTCTCGTACATCCAGTCAACAGGAAACAATGCCGAAGCTGCCGCGCTCCTTGCCAGTGTGGGGGAAGTGTACAACCGGCAGGGACGTTTTTCCGAAGCTCTGAACTCGTTTGCGCAAGCCCGCACGCTGATCGACCGGCTCGACCTTCCGGGACTGGACGCGCGCCTTCGGATGAACCTCGGATTGTCGCTCAAGTATCAGGGCAACCTCAACGACGCTCTCCAGCAATTCCGGGATGCGGCCAACCTTTTGCGAACGCGACGCGTGGACCGTGACTACGAGGTGCTCCTGCTGTTTCATATCGGGACCATCTATTTTGAGAGTCAGCGGGTCGCCGATGCAAAGCGGTTTTTCGAGGAGGGAAGCGAGCTTGCGGGGTCTCTGGGCGATCGTATCGCCGAGGCCTATCAGCGGCTCCTTGCAGTACAGTGCGATGTGGCATTGATTCCCGCGGCCCAGCGCGTCTCATCGGTGGACCGGGTCGTCGCGGCCTACGAACAGACGGCAGGTCTCTTCCGTGAAGCGGATCACAGGACGGGGGAGGCGTTTTGTTATGCCCAGCAGGGGAAAGTGTATGTTTCCGCAGGCAACGCGGAACAGGCGCAACGGAAGTTTCGTGCAGCAATCCGGTTGGAGGAAACAACGCTCCGCGAATTTCTCAGGCCCGAATTTCACGCGGCCTATCAGTCCTTTCTCCGGATCACGGAGGAGCGCCGGGAGTGGTCGGCGGATCTCGCCGGACTCCTGATGCAGATGAACAAACCCGATGAGGCGCTCTTGGTCCTCGACCGGGCTTCCTCCAAGCCCCTCTTTGAATCGTTCCAGGATGTCCAGGTTCCCATTCGCCATCCCGAGCTGAAAACGGAAATGGCGCTCGCGCGCAGTCACGTCTCCGAGCTGAATCTTCTTCAGACGGAACTCTCAAGTCTCCGGGCCTACCAGCGCTCGGACCGTGATGAAGATCATATTGCATCGCTGCAATCACGGATCGACCGGTTGCGGGGTGATCTCGGCGCCCTGGCGACGCGCGTGGTGAGTGTCCACCCGAATTACGAACCGCTGCTGCAGCTCACTTCGTTGTCATTGCAGGAAGCCCGGCAGGCAACCCCGCGTGGGACGCTTGTCGTCCGTTTCCTTGCCGCCCAGGAGCAACTCCATATCTTTGCCCTCTCCCGCAACCGATTTGAAGTAAAAAGTACGGTTCTCCAGCGGCAGAAGCTCATGTCCATGGTCGAGGAATATCAGCGCCTGATGCAGGATCCGTCGGTCTATACGGGGACGGGAGGGGAGGAGAGCGTTCCGGCCATGACCCGCTTTGCGACCCTTTCATCCCAACTGTACGACTATTTCCTCAGGCCTGTCGATGGGTTTTTGGAACGGAATCTCGTGATCATCATGAGCCCCGAGTTTGAGCATTTTCCCTTCCATACCCTTGAGCGACAGGAGCGCAACGGTGGCGTGAAGTACCTGGTGGAGATCACGAGCGTGGACTATCTTCCCTCCCTCGCCTCCCTGCGCTTTAAGACCGCGAATGTTCCGCGCCTGACGAACGTCGTTGCACTCGGCAACCCAACCGGCAAGAACTGGTCCATCGACTACGAACTGCGGGACATCCGAAGCTTCTTCAAAGATGCCCGGATCCTGATATCCCTGGAAGCATCCTGGGAGAATCTTGTTCCCACCCGCGCCGATGTCCTTCAGCTCTCGACGGAGTTTTCGTTGCACGGAGGGTCCTCGTTCCTCGGTTCCATCGCGGTTTCCGACGCAAAAACATCCGGGGAAGCGATTCAGGTGCCGTTCGAGAAACTCTCCGAATTACCCGCGATCCCGGTTGTCCTGTTGTCGAACCAGGTTGGTCAGGGGGTTGGACTCTCCATGGCGCACGCCATGCTCCTGCGGATCAACGGCACTTCCGATGTGTTCCTCAACGCATGGCATGCCGACCGGAAGTCATCAAAGTTCTTCAGTGAATTCTTCTACACCCACCTCTCCAACGGTCTCGCCCCGGGCGATGCCTACCGCCAGGCGCTCCTGAACCTGATCCAGATCAGGGAAGTGAACCACCCTCACTCGTGGGGACAGTTTTTCCATTTCGGAGTCGGGTAGGAGTCCTGCAACTTTTCCCCTCTTGATGGTCGCCGTTTTCCGCCTCCCATCTCTTCGTTGGATGCTCGCGCCATGGCATGACCTCTGCGCCGTTCGCGGTTGTGCCAGGGAGAACTCCGGCAGAGACGTGTCGGATCCCATGCTCGCAGAATACAAATAAGGAAGGGGAAACGAAGAGGGGGAGGCGGAGAAAAAGACGGGAACGAAGTTTAACAGCCCCTTAAAAGCGGAAGCGGGTCCCGAGAGAAAACGAATATATCGTGACGTACTCCCCCGGGCGGAAACTCAACTCTTGCTTGCCCACATCGCCCGTCGCAAGCAGGAGAAGGGAAAGCGTGGCCCTGACCTGTCCGCCAAGCCCCGCAGTCTGGGATTTGAGGTAAAACACTTCCTTCCCCGGGAACCCGCTGCTGGATTGAACGAGACGGTCGTCTGCGGAATATCCCGCGCCGATCCGGCAGGAGAGATAGTTTTCCGCATCGAGGAGGTACCACCGGATCGTTGCACTGAAGGAGACGGAAACAGTGCCATCATTGGGCGTGATGTACGGTTTGAGGGAGACCCAATAACTCTTGAAATAGTACCCGAGGGAGCCGGTGTAGATGGTGATATTCCCCCCCCCGTCAAAGGCAAGATGACGAAGGCCGAGCGAAGCCTCGAAACTCTTCGGAAGCTTTGCGTATGCCTCCAGGCCGAAACGGTGTTTCGGAAACAGATCGCTGTTCGAGTACCCGTAGCTGAGATAGCCATACCACCCATCGGCGATTCTCGGATAAAAATCGACTTCTCCCTGCTGGCCCCGGGTCTGGAATCGCTCTGCGTGGTTGAGCCGGGCAAAAAGCGTTCCGAGCCGTGTCCTGCGGGAAATCTGAACCGCACCGTAGTGCATGGGATTGAAGACATCGGAGAACCGGTCCGAGGCATAATTCAGGCCGATTTCGTTTTGCAGCGAAGTCTGACTGAGCTCCTGTCTCAGGGCCTGGCCCTCCGCGTGGGAAGGGTTCAGGTCTTCCAACTGGAAAAGGACGAACAGGGCTTCATCGTGGCGCTGGAGGTTCTTCAGCGCGCGCGCTTTCTTCAGCAGGAACGACTCTTCATTGGGATAGGACCGGAGCCCACGGTTGGCGACCTGGTACGCTTCCTCGAAACGTTCATCCCACAATTCAACATCGATCAGTGCATCGAGGGCATCCTTGTTCTCCGGGTTCAGGTCGAGCACGATGAGAAGTTCTTTGCGGGCCTCGTCCCGTCTTCCGTCCCATGCGAGCGTTCTCCCGAGCAGGATCCGCACGTCGTTGTAAGCAGGGCTTCGTTTCAACACCACGCGGCACAGGGCCCGCGCTTCTTCCCGTTTACCCTCAAAAGCCTTTTCCCGCGCGATTGCAAACAGTTCGTCCGAGGACAGCTTCACCGTGTCGAGCTGGCCGAACGCCGGAGCTGAAATGCAGGCGAGAACCAACAGGGATATCCGTATCGATCGGGAGTAGCAGAAAGGTTGATGGATGGTCATGGGATCGGGGCAGATGGGATTATCGGACTTCAATGTACGAATAAAGCGGCGAAAAGCAATTTCACGTGCAGCATGCAAAAAACCCCGGCAGGTATTCCCGTCGGGGTTTCGATGACAACTCCGTAAGCAAATGGATGGTTACCGGCTTCTCACCCGCACGCTTCCCAGTCCGGACTCAACCCGGATGGTCAAGGTCTTTCTTGAGGTGCTGAAATCGGCTGTTTCGTACACGCTTTTCTTTCGCGTCCTTTCGAATGCATCGTCGACGTCGAGGCTGGAAAACCAGCTTTCGTCCGAAATGATCCTCGCGGGAATTTCCCTTGGAATAGAGAGCGTCACAGCACCGAGACCGACTTCGACATCGACACTCGCGCTTCGTTGAAGCTCCCCCCCAAAGTCGAGTTTATAGGCCCCGACACCACCGCTGAACTTCAGCTTTCTGAAATTGAGATTTGCGAGGTTCGAACCTGTGAATTTGCTCACGCCCGATTCGATCGTCACATCATCGCACTCAACTTTGTTCGGTTCGTCCATGCGGAACTCAACGGCGCTGGCCCCGGAGGAAAGTTTGAGATCCCGCACCTTGAGTCCGGTGAAAT
>JBBEBV010000168.1:0-4761 GCA_040882165.1 Bacteroidota bacterium | reverse complement strand
CTAGAGTTCTGCCTCCGCGATTATCTTGAGATCCTGTTCAAGAAGAGGGGCGATACTGAAGCGATTGACCTTGGTCAGGTTCAACTCATCGATCATACGAACCATGGAGGAATATTTGCTTTTTCGATCCACTTTAATGAGCGTGATCATGTTCGGGTTCGCGAGGGACCGCTCGGTCAGGAATCCCCTGAGCTCCTCCCATGCGATGAGCCGGGGAGGATCGGTCCCGAAATTCCAATAGATCGATCCCCCTTCCGTCACGCGCAACAGCAAGAGACTCGCCTCGGTGATCTCTCCCTTGGACTCGCTCGGCGGGAGATTGATCTCCATGACCTGGGGGAGGCTGAAGGTCGTCGTCAACATGAAAAACGTGATGAGCTGGAACCCGACGTCCACCAGCGGCGTCATGTCGATTCGTACCGCCGCGCGGCGTTTCCGTTTTTTCTTCTTGACCGGCAGCGGAGGAGGAATGGCCTGGGAGGTCATGGATCATTTCTCCGCTGACAGTTCTGTCACAAGTTCAAACCTGGTGACGTTTGCCTTCTGCAGCGCGTTCATCACGTCTTCCGCCGGTCCGTAGATGGCATCGCGGTCGCCCCGGATGACCGCCCGCAACCGGGGGTTCGCGCTCTTCGCCTGCTGGGCGATTGAGGGGAGTTCCTCCAGGGTGATCGGCATGGAAATTTTCAGTTTATTCTGATCGCCGAAGAGTTGTGAACGCAGTTGTTGCGAGTCAACTCCAAACAGGATCTTCCCGTCGGGGGCAATGGTCACCGTCATGACATCGCTCTCCGGGACTTTAGCCTTTGCGTGTGAGCTGGGGAGGTTCAACTGGAAATCTTCAGGCGCCTTGAATTTCGTGGAGAGCATGAAGAAGGTCAGCAGGAGGAACGACATATTCACGAAGGGCATCATGTCCATGTTGACCTCGGGGCGTTTTTTCTTGATCCGGGGCATCGTTTCTACCTCTCCTCATGCACATTCAACATCTGAACGATATTGAAAACAGCCTCATCCAGCATGAAGGTCATCGTATCAACTTTGTTGGCGAAATAATTAAAAGCGACCAGGGAAGTGATACCGACGATCAGTCCCCCCGCCGTCGTCACGAGCGCCTCGGAAATACCGAGTGAGAGCTGGACGGCGTCCGATGATCCGGTGCTCGCCATCGCCTGGAAGGAGCGGATCATGCCGGTGACCGTCCCGAGCAACCCGAGCATCGTCGCGACGGAAGCGATCGTGGAAAGGGCGGGGAGGTTCTTTTCCAGCAGGGGTACCTGGAGGGAGCTTGATTCCTCGATGACCCGTTGCACTTCGATAACCTGCCGGTCGACATCCATGCGTTTTTGTTTTTGGAGGTCTGCATAGCGCTCCAGTCCCGTCTGCATCACCGTGGCAAACGATCCCGACTGGACTTTGCAATGTTCGATGGCCGGATCCAGGTCTCCTTTTGCCAGAAGCTGCTCCAACTCTTTGAAAAACGTCGAGAGATTCTTTTTTCCCTCCGCCTTTCGAAGGAACAGGGTCCGCTCAATGGCAAACGTCAGGACGACGATCGAGAGGGCCGTCAGGGCGATGATGACGATCCCTCCCGCCTGAATATACGGGGGATAGGTGTAGACGTAAATGGTATAGCCCACAGCGGCGGCGAGAACGTAGACAATCGTGATGAAGAAAGATTGCTTCATAGAGAGCGGCTCCATTTGACAAGAGGTATGGACGGACGCGCGGTAATAACGAGCTGTTGCACCGGGGCAGGACCTGACGCGCTACTGAAAAAGATGTTACTCGTATTTGAAAAGAATTGCAACTGGAAAATCCCCGCCAACAAGGGGTGCCAGGATTTATTTTGAGAAAAGAAGCCCGGTTATTCCAAAGTCTGCATACTCACGGGCGGTTCCTGTACTCGCATCAGGAGGAGAATTCCGATGAGCAACAACGCCCCAACGGAAAGGATCGCCACGCGTTGATCGAAATTGGAGGAGATGAACCCAAACATGGCGGGACCGACAATCGCGGATGCTTTTCCAAAAAACGAATAAAATCCGAAGAACTCCGTCTTCTTCTCCACGGGAATGATCAGGGAGAAAAGACTGCGGCTCGTCGATTGAGACGAGCCCATCGCAACACCAGCCAGAATTCCCAGAAGATAGAATACGGTCTTGCTTTCCGTAAGGTAGGCCATCACGGTGATGGTCAGCCAGAGAAGAAGAGAGAAGTTCAATATTTTCTTGTGGCCGAACTTGTCGGCAAGGATGCCGAAACTCGACGAGCCGAGGATGGCTGTGGTTTGAACGATGGCGAAAAACAGAACGATCTCCGCGGCCTCCATCTTCAGGGACTCATAAGCGAAGATCGTCGAGAAGACAATGATCGTATTGACAGCGTCGATATAGACAAAGTAGGAAAGGAGGAAGTTGCCGACGTTCCTGTACCGGGAGAAGTCTTTCATGGTATTCCGGATTCGCCGAAAACCGATGGGGATGACTTCGAATCCCAGGCGTTCGCGCCGCAGCCGGTCCGGAACCAGGAGAAAGATTGGTGCCGCGAAGAGCGTGAAGAACGCTGCCGCAATGAGGAAGGTCGTCCTGACGTTCGCAGCGTTCTCCGGATCAAACCCTCCCTGCAGGAACGGGAAGGAAACGGCGAGCGTGACGAGCGAGCCGATATACCCCATGGCGAATCCGTATCCGGACACGCGACCGTAGCTTCGCTCGGTGGTAATCTCGGGAAGGAAGGCGTCGTAAAACACCAGTCCGGCTTCAAAGCCGATGTTGGCGAGGATGACCAACAGCATGCCCGGAATGATCATCCCGGCTTCCACGAAAAACAACCCGATGGTTGAGCCGATACACAATGCGGTGAAGAGAAAGAGAAACCGCTTCTTCCCCGCCCCGGAATCGGCGATGGCGCCCAGAACGGGAGAGAGCAGGGCGGCACACAACATCGAAATGCTGAACGACAATCCCCAGAGCAAATCCGACTGGGGGTCGGAACCGGTGACGATGGTCCTGAAGTAGATCGGGTAGCCGACGGTCAGGATGATGACGTAGAATGCCGTGTTGCCGAAATCGAACAGCGACCAGGAGAAAATCTGCCCCCTGGTTGCCGGAAGTGTTTCATGAACGATGGTCGATCCGGTCATGCTCAAGGCTTCTTCCTGGTGGATGTCTCCAGCAACCCGCGTCCGGTTTTCTTCACCCGGCCCCCCTTCTTCAGGTCGGTGAGAATTGAATCCAGCACGCCGTTTACAAATTTGTCGCTTTTTTCCGTGCTGTACCGCCGGGCGATCTCGATAGCCTCGTTAATAGAGACCTTGGGGGGGATGTCCTCAAAATAGAGTAATTCACAGATCCCCATGCGAAGGATGATCCGGTCGATCACCGCCAGCCGGTTGAACTCCCAGTTGGCCACGCGTCCCTTGATCAGGGCGTCAAGCTCCGGCGTCACCTCGATCGTCTTGATGATGAGCTGCCGGGCGAGCTCGAAGACCTCCGGCTCTTTCTTCAGGGGGGCGACAATATGTTCCAGGATCAGGTCAACCGACTCGCCGGAAAGCTCGTGCGCGTACAATGCCTGAAGGACCTTCTCTCTGATTTGCCTGCGCTTGATGGACATAGGTTCGTCTGGACTCATTGCCTCCGGGACCGGTCAACGATCGGGCCCGGATGGTGATCAACGCCGGCTCTGGAGAGGTTCCCTCGTGGATTCGGCGATCAGCGAAATTCTGATCGAGGGGGTCTGCGGGTGCCGGTCGACAAGGACACGCGTGTTGAAGACTGATTGAATATTCGTTTCCGTAAGAACTTCCTCTGGTGTCCCCAATGCAACAATCGTCGAGGCCGCCGGTTCTTTCCCGGAAGATCCTTCCCCTGCTCCGGCGGGAAACCGGGCGCCGCTCCGATGCTCCGGATGATTCGCTGCCAGCAACATGACCCGCCTGCTGAAGGTCGCGGCTAAGTTCAGGTCGTGAGAGACGGAAATGATGGTCAAACCCTTTTCGTTTTCGCTCCGAAGGATTTTGAAGATGTCGATCTGATGGGCAATATCCAGATGGGCGTTCGGCTCATCGAGCAACAGAATCCTGGGCTGCTGGCAGAGCGCCCGCGCGATCAGGACACGCTGCCGCTCCCCGCCCGAGAGAGCCGTGAGAGGCTTCATCGCAAGGTGGTCGATGTCAACCCGCTTCATCACCGTTTCGGCAAGTTCGACATCACGCGACTGTTCAAATCCGAACCTTCCGATGTAGGGGGAACGCCCCATCAGCACGACCTCCAGGACCGTAAACGGAAAAACCCATAGTCCTTCCTGAGGAACATACGCGACGCTGCGCGCAATCTCTCTGCGATGGAATGCATTCAAAGGCCGGTCCTGGAGCGAGATGGTCCCCTCTTGCGGCAGGAGAATCCGATCCAACAGCCTCAGGAGCGTGCTTTTGCCTGAACCATTGGGACCGAGGAGGCTGAGAAAATCGCCGGAAGGGACGTCGAACGAAACATCGCGCAACACGGGGAGGTCTGGGTAGCTGAAGGCAATGTGATCGACGCGAAGGTTCATGCGGCTGAATTGAGAGAACGTGACCAGACAAACAGAACGGTGATGCTTCCTGCCGTAAAAAGTGTTGGTCAAAATAGGCAAAAATGGGGTTGGCTGCAAGTCAACCTTTTCTCCAGTAGCGTCATGTTTTCAACTTCCTGAGCGACACAATAAACTCCGTTTGGAGCATCATGAAATCTCTCCATCTCCGCCGTGATCTCTCTA
>JBBEBV010000167.1:0-4802 GCA_040882165.1 Bacteroidota bacterium | reverse complement strand
CACCCCGACTAGAAACGTGCCGGGGGAACGGGCGTGGGGCTTCAGTAGGAAGATGCTGGCGGATCCGGTTTTCCCAGGGCTTGGTTCCAAAAAGTCGCACGCTGGCGTATAAAAGGACGGCTTAGTTCCAAATAGTTAAGATGCTATCGCATCTTTTGTTGATAGGCCTCCGGCTGTCAAGGGTAGGCTTCCAGCGGCCTCCGGCTACCAAAACCGCTCTTCCTTCCAGGGGTCGGCGCTGTTGCTGTAGCCATTGACTTCCCAAAAACCCGGCTTGTCCTTCGCCAGGAACTCGATTCCCCTGATCCATTTCGCCCCCTTCCATGCGTACCGTCGCGGTGTAAACACCCTCATGGGCCCTCCGTGCTCCGGGTCGAGCGGCGTCCCGTTCACGGTGTGAGCGAACATGACATCCTCATCCACCATCCACTGGAGTGGAAGGTTCGTGGTGTAACCTCCGTAGGCATGTTGCAGGACGAACTTCGCTTCAGGCTTCAGTTGGAGATGTTTCACCAGGTCCCGGAACATAACCCCCTCCCATTCATCGCCGAACCGGCTCCAGTGTGTCACGCAATGGAAATCCGCTCTGAGTTTCGTCTGCGGCAGTTTCATGAACTCGTCCCACATCCAGGCGCGATCCTGCTCGACCAGTCCCGAGGCGACAAAACGCCACTCGTCCCTCGTCACGGTGGGCGTTTCGCCGTAGGTGAGGACGGGAAATTTCACGGTCGGGGTCTGGCCCGGGGGGAGCTTCGGCTTGCCGAAATAATTCACCCCCTCCACTTCGATTTTCTTGTCAAACAATCCCATTGCAGGTTTACTGTCCGGCTTCCTGTCGTTGCTGCATGGCTATATACTGTTGGAACGTCTCGTAGTCCGTCGAGCGGTGCATGCGGACGATCTTCCATCGGTCCCCGCGACGTTCAAGGATGACCGTCGTGGGAAGATACTCTTCAAGCTGTGAGCCATTGACAAGGTAGTTTTGCCGGAAGATGTACGAGGCATAGGCTCCATCGCCGTACACTTTTACTTCAAGATTTTCGACCCGATTGGTATAATCCTGAATTCTTGCCGATGACCGGCGGATACGGGATTTGGTGGAATCCAGCGGCTCGGACCAGCCCCATGGGGTGATGTAATAAATGTCCCGCTCATAATAGTAATCCATCAGGCTGTCGGTGTCGATCCCACCGGTGGTAAACGCCCTGGCCATTCCCTCATTGAGCGACGTGACCAATGTACGGACTGTCTGCTCCTCTTGTTCGGCTGTCTGTGCAATTGCTCCGGATTGGTTGCCCGTTTGGTTGCACGCGAAGAGAGTCAAACAACTCAACACGAGGAGGAGTCTCATAAAAAATCCTTTGTTTGGTGAATGCGTGTGGTGGAGAGGCGTGGTGCGCCAGAGATGGAGTACAATCGTGATGAATCATCCCCCGATTTGCGACATGGTGCGTTCGGGACGTGTGAACGAAGGCTGATTGATCAAATGTCCCGGCTCTTTGTTCCAGACTGCCTTTGTGATAGCCTCCTTGGTCTCCCCATCACTCGCCCCACCCCGCACAAGCTCCTTCAAATCGGTTTCTCCCAGGGAGAACAGACAGGTCCTGAGCTTCCCGTCCGATGTGATCCGCACCCTGTTACACTGATCGCAGAACGGCTCGCTCACGGAGCTGATGAACCCGATCTCGCCCACTCCGTCTTCGAAGGAGAATCGATCCGCGGGCTGATCCCCCCGTCGTTCGAGGGGGACAAGTTTTTTTCCGGTCTCTCGCTCGATGGTCTCGAGGATCTCCCTCGAAGTCATGACTTTTTCGTTACTCCATCCATCTCCCAGACCGATCGGCATGAACTCGATGAACCGGATAATGTACGGTTTCGTGCGGGCAAGGTAAGCGAAGGCCCCGATCTCATCGTCGTTCACTCCCCGGATGAGGACGGCGTTCAGTTTGATGGGTTTCATTCCCAGGGCCTCGACGGCGTTCAGTCCTTCCCACACTCTTGCGGAGTAGTCCCGGCGGGTCATCAACGCAAACTTCGCCGGGTCCAGGGAATCGAGGCTGACATTGATGCGCCGCAAGCCGGCCTTGTACAACGGGACAGCCTGCTCGGCAAGGAAAAATCCGTTCGTGGTCAATGCGATATCCCGGATGCCCGGAAGAGGGGTCAGCTTTTCGACCAGCAGATGGAGTTCCTTCCGCATAAGCGGCTCTCCTCCCGTCAACCGGATCCTGGTGACCCCCAGTTCCGCAAAAAGACGTGTGACGCGGGTTATCTCCTCGAACGTGAGAAGCTCCGACTTTTCCATCCAGACCATTCCCTCCTCCGGCATGCAGTACCGGCAGCGGAAATTGCACCGGTCCGTGACGGAAATCCGGAGATTGTTGATGACGCGACCGAAGGAGTCGGTCAAGGCCGGCGCACCGGTATCGTTTTGGGGGGAGCGGGTGTTCATGGTTCTCCGGCTGGTACTCCCTGCTGCTCGTGGGCCTGAGGGGACCATTCCACGGTCCCGTCGGAAAAGTATTCTTTCTTCCAGATGGGGACGACTTTTTTCAGTTCATCGATCAGGAACCGGCAGGCGGTGAACGCTTCATTGCGGTGGGCGGATGAAACCGCGATGATGACACTCGCTTCCCCGATATTCACGCGGCCGAGACGGTGAACCATGGAAATATTTCTTACCGGCCATCGAGTGCGCGCCTCCTCGGCGAGACGCTCCAGCATCGTCAATGCCATTGGCTCGTAGGCTTCATATTCAAGCCATAACACCGACCGGTCATGTGCGTGGGCCCGGGTGGTACCGATAAAAATATCAATCGCTCCCGCCTCCGGTGTTTCCACGGAAGCAATCACTTGCTGAATCTCCAACAGCTCGGTTGTGAGACTGATCATAGATTGTTCGTCCATGTCTACGCGGCTCTTAAACCACGGATGGCACACTGATAGGTACCGAAAAATCACATCTTAAGTCTGCATCTTTGGAAATCCCAAATGCCGCACCGCCGGAGGCCGCTGGAAGCCTACCCTTGACAGCCGGAGGCCTATCAACAAAAGATGCGATAGCATCTTAACTATTTGGAACTAAGCCGTCCTTTTATACGCCAGCGTGCGACTTTTTGGAACCAAGCCCTGGGAAAACCGGATGCGACAGCACCCGAGTACGTTTATCCCTTTGCCATCGGTGGTGAAGACTTTTATTAGCCGCCGCTGACGGGAGGTATGATCGCCACCTCATCCCCCGGCCGGAGCAGATGCCCTTCCGGCACATACTCCCGATTTACAGCAAGACGAAGACTTCCGCGCCAACCGTTAAACTGCGGGTTGAGACCGCTTAAAAAGTCGAGCACTTCACCGGCCCGGGCATCGGGGGAGACTTCCACCTCCCGTTCCTCGAAACCAGCCAGCTCCTTCGCAATTGAAAACAACCGCAAGGTAACCTTCATAGGGAACTCATTCAAGAGAGAAATTCAATTTCCACCAGTTCACCCGCCTTGATGTCCATCTGCTCCTCCCGGAGTGTGATCAGGCAATTTGCCCGCGCCATGGAGGAGAGGACGCCCGAACTCTGCGTTCCGGTCGTACGAACAACCAGCCGCCCTTGTTCACTCCTTGCCACGCCCCGGCTGAAATGGCGCTTCTGGTCGTGCTTTTGAATATCGTGTTCGATCGTCGCATGGAGACGAAGAACTCCATCGTCCTCCCTCCCGGTCATCCGGAAGAGAGCAGGGCGGACAAATTGAAGGAACGTGACGATGGTTGATACCGGATTCCCCGGCAAGGCAAAGACCGGCACCGGTGCAGCGGCCCCCGGCTTCCCGTACATGCCAAAAGCCAGCGGCTTGCCCGGTTTGATGTTGACCTTCCAGAACAGGATCTCCACCCCAATTTTCTTCAGCGTCTGCAAAACCAGATCATACTTCCCTACCGACACTCCCCCTGATGTGATGAGGAGGTCGCATTCCAATCCCTTTCGTATCGCCCTTTCCAATTCCCCCTCTTCATCCCTCACCATCCCAAGGCCAACCGGTTCGCCACCGCTTTCCAGCACCGAACCGAACAGGGAGTAAGCATTGCTGTTCCGGATCTTTCCGGGAACAAGCGGTTTGTCGACATCGATCAGTTCATTCCCCGTTGTGAGGATCCCGACCTTCGGTCTGCGAAAAACCGGCACCTCCGTTTTCCCCAACGAAGCAAGAATCCCGAGATGAGCAGGGCGAAGAACAGTCCCCTTTGTCATGACCGTTTCTCCCGCACGAAGATCCTCCCCCCGCCTCCGGACATTATTTCCTTCCGGTACCACGTCTGCAATTTCAATCGATCCATTCCGGACGACCACCTGCTCCTGTTCGATCACCGCATCGGCTCCAGGGGGAAGCGGGGCCCCGGTCATAATCCGGATCGCCGTCCCCTTTCCCATCACGAGGGAACTGACGGCTCCCGCGCCAACCTCGCCGGCAACCTCGAGACAAACTCCACCGCTGCCCGAATGGGCGTTGACCGTATCGGAGGTGCGGACGGCATAGCCATCCATCGAGGAGTTGTCAAAGGGGGGAATGTCGTGCTCTGCAACAATGTCGCTTGCAAGAACCCGGTTGAGCGCCTCTTTGAAGGAGATTGGTTCCGAAGCCAGGACTGGAACCTGATGCGAGATCAGTTCTCTGGCTTCGCTAAACGAACGCATGAAGTATCGTCATAAGTCTGTTCCAATATATTTATCAGGAGTAGGAAAATCAAGCAGGGAGATTTCACCGGTGGTGATCCTTCCGAAGCATTGAACATTGAAGAATTTACACTCATTTCAC
>JBBEBV010000166.1:14902-30360 GCA_040882165.1 Bacteroidota bacterium | reverse complement strand
CTCTTCTTCAATGAAACACTACCTCTAATCAATGGAAACAGAGCCCCTTCCCCTCCACGTTTTTTGTGTCCCGCTGTTTTTCAAGCGGGATTAGGGGAAGGTCTTGGAATCCGCTGGCTCCGAAGAGTCGCACGCTGACGCGTGCGATAGTTAGTAGGCCTCCGGCGGATGGGGTCTGCTTTTCGAGGCGCTTCTATACCTTCTCAAAGCAGACCTCACCCTAACCCTCTCCTAAAAGGAGAGGGGACCCTGGTTGTGGTCAATTATCTCTTCCCCTTTTTCAATCAAATTGCACTACAATTCAACCCATGAAAGAACCCTTCTTCTCCACGTTTTTTGTGTCCCGCTCTTATTTAGCATGACGCGGGGAAGATCAGTTTGGACTTTGGTGTTTCTTGAACAGGTGATCCAAATTGTAGGATGCTGACGCATCCATTTTTGGTACGCCGCCGGTCCCTCTCCTGAAAGGAGAGGGATAAAATTCCTTCCCCTCTTAGGGGAAGGCTAGGATGGGGTCTGATTTTCGAGGCGCTCTTTTACCTTCTCAAATCAGACCTCACCCCCGCCTGCCTGCTGCCGCAGGCAGTCGGACGGGCGAACCCTCTCCTAAGAGGAGACGGAACTTGGGTTGCTGTCAATACTAACTTTCGTTGACTCAATCAAAGACTGTCGCCTATAAAGACCATAAGGTGCAAGATGATATTCCAGACGCAGAATCAGAACCGACTAGAATGAAAGAGAGAAATTGCTCATAACCCCGACCTTTGGCGAAGCCACCCCTTCGGGGGAGGTCGGGGTTACGCACAACCCAAAAACTGACAGGGGCTTTAGCCCCTTCGGGACGGCGGCTGGCGAAGCTGCAGTGTAGCCGGGTCAGCTTGCCCGCCATGCTTCTGGCGGAGAGACTCGACCTCCATGTGAATCACGCGAGCAGCCTCTCCAGCCTTTTTATGCACTCGACCATACAGCGGATAGTATGGTAGTTGACCTTCCAAGAATGGCTCATATGCGTCCAGATCGGCTTGCCCTCGCGGGTCATCAGCGGCCACCACTCCCCGACCCGGTGGTTGATCATCTTGTCGAAAACGAAGCGATGCACGTTCAGGTACGCCGGCCAGTACTCTTCGGCACCAAATCGCAGGCATCCCTCCAGCATGCCAATCATGACCTCCGCCTGCTGCCAGAACTCCTTCTCGTAATCATACACGCCGCCGGAATGCGGCCCCTCGACGTACACACCACCATGTTCCCAATCGATGCCGTTGTCCCGTCCGTGATCCAGGGCGCGCTTGACCACCGGACTGTACTTTTCCCAGTGTGAATCGAGCACATCGGTAGCATGGGCCAACAGCCAGGCGAACTCCACGTTATGGCCCGCGGAAGTGTTGTCCCCGGGGTGAGGCTTCTGTCCCCCTTCCGCGAACCGGTCCCAGCCCCAGACGATGTCGAACTTGATCTGCGGAGCGATTTGCCAATCGACCGTAAATTGAGGAATGCCGGTCCCATACATCGGATGGAGCATTCTTCCGGTCAGGATTTCGATATCCTCCGTCAGGGTCCGCCGATGGATGCTTCGACCGGTGCATTGGTACAGGTTTGTGAACGCCTCCAGAAGGTGCATGTGGACGTCGAGCGTCTTCCGGTCGCCCCCCCCGGGTCCGGGACCGCACAGGTCCCAGTTGCGTTCGAACATCTCAAAGAACCCGCCATGCATCGTATCGGTCCCATATTTTTTGATGAGATCGAACGTTTTCTCCGCGTAATCCTGTCCCCGGGGATCGTCCGTTGCCATCGTGTACTCACTCAGGGCATACAGGGCGAAGCTCAGGCCGTACATGATCTTCTTATCGATAACGACTTTGCCCATGCGGTTCGTGGTCCAGAAAAAGCCCCCGTTTTCCAGGTCCCATACTTTATCGATCACAAACTTGACGCCGTGTTCGGCGTACCGGCCGCATGCGCCACCGCCATAACCGGCCCGGTGCGCGGCCGACATCGAATAGATCGTCCGCATCTGCGCCAGCATGGATTTCTCATCGTCGCCCGTATCGTTGCCGTCCTGATCGAAGTGCGTGATAAAACCGCCGTTGACATCGTCCTTGCAGCGGTTCAGCCAGAAGGGCAACAGCTCCGTCGTGAGATGGGTTTTGCACTCGTTGAGACAAGCAGAGACCTGGTCGCTTTTCATGCTCATCCTTTCATCGCCCCCACGTTGATTCCCTTGATGAATTGCGATTGGGCGAGGAAGAAGATCACGATATTCGGCAACATCACCAGCAACGACCCTGCCATCAGCGTATTCCATTCTGTCATACCGGTTCCGACGATCTGCGACTTCAAAAGGTTGAGGCCGAGCGTGAGCGTGGCGTTCTCCGTTGAGTTGATATAGATCAGCGGGTTCACAAAATCGTTCCAGGTGCCGATGAAGGTGAAGATCATGACGGTCGCCATGGCGGGCCGGGAAAGTGGGAGAATGATGCTCCAGTAAATGCGCAACCGGCTGGCGCCGTCGAGCAACGCGGCCTCGTCCAACTCCCTTGGTATGGAAAGAAAAAATTGTCGGAGCAGGAAGATATAGAACGGAGAGCCAAACAGGCTCGGCACAATCAGCGGCCAGAAGGTGTCGATCCACCCGATCTTCGAATAAAGAATGTACAGCGGGATCATTGTCACCTGCGCCGGTAGCATCATCGTGGCCAGGCAGAGGGAAAACAGGGTGTTTCGCCCGCGGAAGTGGAGGCGCGAGAATCCGTAGGCCACGAGTGAGCATGAGAAGAACGTCGCTACCATGACCGAAGCGGTGATCACCAGCGTATTGAACAGGAACGTGTGGAACGGGAGAAGCGTGACGGCCCGGACATAGTTCTCCCACTTCAGGATGTCCGGCACCCATCGGTACGGATGCGCGAACACACCCTGCAGGTCATGCAACGACGTCGAGACCATCCAGAGGAAGGGGAAGAGAAAAACCCCGCTCAGGCCGATCATGACGGCATACAGGATCAAGTACTTCCCGGCCGAGTCAAGGAAGATCGCCGGGAAGGTTGCACGCTTCTGCATCGATTCATTCTTCCGATAGTTCAGTGTTCCCCGGCTTCATAATAGACCCACCGCCTGGAGTACCGCCATTGAACGAGCGTAAAAACCAGAACAACCAGGAACAGGACCCACGCGAGGGAGGAAGCGTAGCCCATTTTAAAATCCTGGAAGGCCTTTTTGTACAGATACAGGACAAAAAAGAGGGTTGAGTTGTTCGGTCCCCCTTCCGAACCGGGGTGCCCTCCCCCGGTCATCACGAAAGCCTGGGTAAAGACCTGAAAGCTTCCGATCACACCGACAATGAGATTAAAGAAGATGGCGGGCGAGATCATCGGGATCGTGATGTGGTAGAACTTCCGTGTGGACGATGCCCCATCGAGTTCGGCCGCCTCGTACAGCTCGGGCGGAATCCCCTGAAGCGCCGCGAGGAAAATGATCATCGTCCCTCCGATACCCCAGAGCGACATGATGATCAGGGCCGGTTTGGACCATGCTTCACTCTGCAGCCACAACGGACCATCGATGCCGAACCACCCGAGGAACGTATTCAACAAACCGAAGTCCGGGTTGAACAACCAGAGCCACAACACGGAGACGGCGACCACGTTCGTGACAGATGGAAGGAAGAAGATCGTCCGGAAGAGCCTGATTCCCTTCAGTTTGAGATTGAGCAGCATTGCCAATCCGAGGGCCAGAGCGAGACCAAGAGGGACGGAGAAGAGCACGTAGTAGGCCGTGTTATACAGTCCTTCATAGAACAACGGGTCATCCTGGATCATCGTGGTGTAATTGTCCAGACCGACCCAGGTGGGAGCCGACAGCATGGTCCATGATGTAAAACTCAGGAGCAGGGACGCGAGCATGGGTCCCGCGGCGAGGAGCAGGAATCCGATCAGCCACGGGGCAATGAAAGCATACCCCTGCAGATCACGCCGGAGTTGTGGTCCGATCTTCATTGCTCGTGCCTGTTTTGTGGAAACGCTTCATCGCCGAACAGCGTCGCCGGTGTAAATGTGGCAAAAGCGCCCTCACCCGCCTCGACGTGAAGATGATCGATGATCTCCTCCACTCCGTTCCAGGTTCTTGAGAGAATCGCTTCCCGAAGAGGATCGTACCGGAACTTCATCACGTCATGGCCGCTCACGTAAGTGACCGCGCGTATCCCCCCTTCCTCCACCATCTCATCAACGTTGGATTTTGAAGCATGGGAGATGAATGTATCAAGCGACGAAAATTCTTCGACCGTTGCGAACTCGACGGCAAACCCCGTTCTCCACTTCCCGATTTCCTCGCGGGAAAAATCCCGGACATCCCCCAGGTAACTATAGAGGGAGATGATGAGATGGTTGTTTGCACGCCAGACGCGCATCGCCCCTTCGCCGGCGGAGGGGACAACCGGCAGCGGGATGATGGCGCCATAGGTTTTGTAATCCCGAAAGAAGATCCGCGCATCAGCGGAAGCCCGGAGCTCCAGATCGTCAACCTTCTTGCCTCCCACCGCAAACTCATCCAGCCGGGCATGCTCCGTGAGCATCAGATCAATCCTAAAACTCGTGACCCCAAGATGCCCGGCCCGTTTTGGGGTGTAGCAGACGATCGCCTTGTTCCGGTGCTGGTAGATCCCCGTTCTTCCTTCCTCATACAAAAAAGAGGCGTCGATTTCTTTTCCGGCGACGTGACAATAGTTCCCTTGGCCCACCACCGCATCATTATAGACTCCCCGCACGGAGAGCGACCGAAAATCTTTCAAAGACTTGACGGTCTCGGACCTTCTCCACCGGGCGATGAAGGCATCAGCATGGCCGGCATTCACGTACGGAAGCGACGCCGTGCCGAGGGTGTATTCCCGGGTCATGAAGGTCGTCAGATCACTCCAGCCGCCCGGGTATACTTCATCGTCGAATGCAAAAGGAGCCCGATCGAGACGCGCTTCGAGGCCGCTTGCCAGGGTTGCCGGTTTGCCGAGGAGGTACGATGCGCGTTGTTCTTTCGCGTCTTTCACCCCTGCAGGGGGAATCCAGCGGAAGCTGTTTTCGTGGTACGATTCGCCGTACGTTGTCTTCTGCACCAGGTACGGGAGGGGTTTTTTCCAGGCCAGTTCCCGCGCCGCATCCGGGACGTGAAACGGCAGGATGGCGATCAGGGAGTTTTCAACGAGGTTGGAGGGGTGATCATATTGAGCAGCGAGATCCGGCTCCAGAAAGAGATCATCGTCAAACGCGGCCAGCATGGTGCAATGGAGCGCGGAAAATCCTCCGTCCGAGTCGTCCTGGTACGAGCGCGAGTGGGGACCGGCAAACTGACCGCTCGGGGCATGGAAGTGCATGGCGACATCCACCCACAATCGTTCCTCCAGAAAGAGAGCGAGCGAACGAGCTTCGTACCGGATGGCATATTCAGCGATGCACGCGAGGAACCAAAGGTTCAGGGCTGTGTAGGTGAGACTGTTGTATTCCGACATCTCCGCCTGCCGGCGGTACCGATGGCGGCGGTTACCGATGACGTGCTGAAACCGTTTCAGCTTCGCCAGTCCAGCTTCCAACGCCCACTCTTCCTTACAGAGTTCCCCGCCACAAATCAATGTGCAATAAGCCGCCAGCGGATGGTTGACATTGCCGTCGTGCCACTCCACATCGAGAGCCGGCTCCAATGAGCGACGGATGTTCGCGAGAAGATTCTGATGGGCCTCCCGTGAGAGGAGTTCCGGCGCCCCCCGTTCAATCGCAATCATTGTGGCCGGCGTGTGCGTGGCATCTTCACTCTGAAGTCCCGCCAGTAATCCGTTCCCGAAGGCTCGACGATCCGCCTGCTGATCCAGAAGCAATCCGATGGCATACCAGACTGTGTCACGGGTGATCAGGCACCTCCGGGTGGCGGGGTCAAAATGGCGGTCGCCTGCAGCACGGGAGACAGAAGCGAGCCATTCACGTTTTTTTGTCATTCGAACGCGCATACTGCCCGCTTGCATCCTTTCGGAACCCATCCTGCGATTCCGGACATTGCGGTGAACGCATGGGTGAGGAACGTTCCGGGACACACTAAGGCGCCCGAAAACGGTTTTTTCAAGATTGGGATTCGGGATATGATACGGATGGATTTGTCGAGAGTAAAGAGCTTGCGCCGTCCAATCAGGAGGGTGTTCATCTGTGAAACAAGTTTCAGAAGTACTCCGTGGTGGGGTAAAAAAATCCGGCTACGGATTGCCGTAGCCGGATGTTTCCATGCCTCATCGAATCGGTCACCGGTCTGATGCCCGGAGCCGTTGCCTTGCTCCGTGGTCGTCCGGTTTTAAGAACGGGAGCCCGGGACTTATCGTGTCCTCAGAATCTCCACGCGCCGGTTCTTTCGCCGGCCATCGGCCGAGTTGTTGGGCGCAATCGGTTTGTCGGGACCGATTCCCTGCGTCGTGATTCTCGTCGCAGCCACCCCCTTGCCGGCAAACCAGATCTTCACGGCATCCGCACGTTCCTGGGAGAGCTGAACGTTGCGGGTCCGACTTCCGGTATTGTCCGTATGGCCGTGGATCTCGATGTGGATCTCCGGATTTTCCGTCAGGGTGTAAAGCGTGGGAAGCAATCGCTCTTCGGAATCCTTCGTGAGCCGGGCGCTTCCGACCTCGAACTCGCAACCCTCCAGGATGAACGCCTTCTTCAACTCGAGTGCGACCCTTTTGACATCGTCCCCGGGATCCAGCGGATTACTGCCCCGGCGGATCTCCACACCGTCCCCTATCGATCCACCGTCGGTGTCCATTTTGAGAGGATCGGTCTTGTGGTGGTTCACTTCTTCGGCATCCGACAAACCGTCTCCGTCCGTATCGGTCTTCAACGGATCGGTATTCGTTCTCTTGATTTCATCACCGTCCGACAGAAGGTCTCCATCGGAATCGGCTTTGAGTGGGTCGGTCTTGTGAACCATCACCTCTTCATAATCCGAAAGACCGTCGTTATCGGTGTCGAACTTGTTCGGATCGGTTTTATACTGCCGCACTTCATCCCCGTCGTTCAACCCGTCGCCGTCCGAATCGGCCTTCAGCGGATCGGTCCTGAAGGCTTTCAACTCTTCCATATCCGTGAGCCCGTCGCCATCTGTGTCGGCTTTGTTCGGGTCGGTTCGGGTTACGTTCACCTCTTCGCCATCCGTCAGACCGTCCCCATCGCTGTCGGATTTCTTCGGATCGGTCTTGTGGAGATTGAATTCGTCGCCGTCGGAAAGCCCGTCACCATCCGAGTCTTTTCTCTTCGAGTCGGTTCCGAGTTCCCGTTCAACCTTATTGATGAGAAGCCTGAAGTCGGCAGGAATGACCCGCGTCGTGTAGTTGCTATTGGCAAAGGACCCAAGTCCGACACCGGCCTCCCCTTCCAGGTATTCCGAAAATCCGTACCGGAGGAAGCCCCGCGACCAGAGCCTTGCCGGGGCTTTGTCAATCGAGAGATTGTCATCGTACAGCAAACCTCCACCGGCTCCACCCCTCAAGCCATCCGGTTTCTGGCGCGCTGTTGCCCCGATGACGAGCAAGAGGGTGAACATCAGTATCGTTGATATACTTTTTTGCATGGCGGATTCTCCTTCCTGGTGGATGGTGGTCAGCACGCTGAACAGATATCGTCCACCTTACCATGCAAGAATCTGCGAACGGAGGCTGTGACATCAGCCACACACCCCGAAAACCACAATAAAAAACGCCATCCCTGATGGGGATGGCGTGATGTTTTCCGTTCTTTCGTAAACCGGGGGGGGATGAGAAGACGGGGTGGGGGGGACAAGAAAGCCAGGCGGTTAGGTTGAGCTGGATTTGGGCTTGTCATCCGCGGGCGGAGCCAGACCATTGTGCTCCTTCAGAAACACCGAGAACATCGGTTCGATCTCGTCGAGCCCACCCTCGATAAAATAGCCGATTCCGTCGCCGAACGAGTGCAGGATCACCAGGGCGTTCACGTTTGCGTCCTTTTCCGAGGCGTTGAGCAGCCGCTCGGACATGCCGCGGTTCACGACATTGATGGCCTTATAGATATCGACCAGTTTGTCGAGTGACCAATCCGGCTCCTTCTGCTTCCGCATCAGGAGAAACTGTGCCGTGAGGTACGCAGAGATCGACCGGAAAAACGTCTCGACCGGGGTGGCAAACGGCAGGTGGAAGCGGCTCATTGGCCGAAGCTTGTCCAGGACGGGGCAATCGCTCGTCACCATATACACGCCGATAATCGAACTGAGCCCCTTCTGGAGCGTCGTTTTCTTGACGTAAGTTCGCTGGGGTGTTTCCACCGTGATTGTGGTCGATTCGTACGAAACATCGTCGCGAAAGGCATCGACAAGACGACCAAGGTTGACCGCGACGGGGCAATGGGTCACGGTATCCGGCAAGGGACAATTCCTGCACTGGGAGTACTTGAGCTTCGTCCACTCGGGTGGCTCGGCCTGTTCCGCCGGTATCAGCGCCAGCGTCTCTCCGTCGAGCTCAATGTTGAACTCTTTCTCGCGTCCATCCTCGTACCGGAAAAGGTAGCGATAGTGGATGGTTTTCCGGGAAGGAGCTTTCAGGCCATGCTGATCCATGGTTGATCCGGTGTTCAAGGGTCAGGCTCCGTTATTGCGGATGGTCTTGATCCGACCGGCCAATTCCTCCGGATTTGCCTCGCTGGCCCGGGAGGCTTCCAGGAGATCCTGGATCTTCTGTGTCATGATTCCCGCTGCGGAGCGTGCATCGGAAAGGAGCTTGTTGCGTTCCTTGGCGTCCGAGGCGCCGGCAGCTTTCTCCAGCACCTTCTGAACCTTCTTGAGGGGCTCCAGCATATCATGGAGGAATACTGCCGTATAATGCTGCTGCACTTCCTGGAGCGCTTTCTCCGATGAGCGCGACCGGATCAGGGAGCGGAGCCGGGTCACCAATTCCGTGGTGTCGATCGGCTTCACAAGATAGTCCCGGGCTCCGGATTTCAGGCACTCGATCGCGGTGCTGAAGTCCGCGAATCCCGTCAGCATGATCGTCTCCGTCTGCGGGTGGTGTTGGCGGATCTGCCCCAGGGCCTCGATACCGCTCATGCGGGGCATATTGATATCCAGCAACACGACGTCGTACGGTACCCTTTTCAGCTTTTCGAGCGCCACCTCACCATCCTCCGCCACATCCACATCGAACCCGGCGGATTTGAGCTTAAACTTCATGGAGAGGCGGAGACTTTCCTCGTCGTCCACCACCAGAATTTTTTCATTCATAGCGACCTCAAGTAATGATTGTGATCACGCGTCGGTTGCAGCCGGCATCGTGAAGAAAAATGTCGTTTTGACCCCCGGTTCGCTCTCTACACCAACGTGCCCCCCCTGCGCCTGGACGATCAGCTTGCAAATCACCAGCCCGAGGCCTGTCCCTTTTTGTTTCACAGTTTTTCCGGAAGAGGTCTGCTTGTACCGCTCGAAAAGAATCGGGAGCTCTTCCTTGGCAATCCCCACACCTGTGTCGGTGATGGTGATTTTCGCAAATTGTTTTTCAATAGTTTCAGAACCCTGCGCCTCCCGCTCGTTCAGGGGCTCGATCCTCACCTCGATTTTACCGCCGCTCTTGGTGAACTTGAGGGCGTTGCTGAGAAAATTCATCACCACTTGCTCGGTTTTGCGCGCATCCGCGAACACCTTGGGAACCCCTTTGGCATAGGTTGTGGTGAGGGCAACGTTCTTTTGCCTGAATTGGAACTCCATCTGGTGTATGATCGGGTCGATGAAACTTGACACCGGCACGGGTTCCCGGTCAAAGTCTATATTTCCCCCCTCGTACTTCGAGACATCGAGGAAATCGCTGATCAGTTCGAGCAGCTTTCGGGACGAGGCGTGTGCGGACCCGAGCAACTCGAAATGGTCATTATTCAGCGGGACTCCCTTGTCGGCGTCCTGCAGAAGTTCCACCACGCTCTTGATGCCGATCAGCGGGCTGCGTAAATCGTGGACAAGCATGGCCATGAAATCGGCGCGGGTGCGTTCCAGCTCCGCCTCGGCTGTCTTGAGTCGGATGAGCATCTTGGTTCTCACCAGCAGTTCCTCGGTGTCGATCGGCTTGGTGAGGTATTGATCCGCCCCCATGGCCAACCCGGTCGCTATGCTGTCCGCATCCTTTTTTTGAGCGGTCAGGAAGATGACGGGGATTTTTGCCGTATTTGGGTTTGCCCTCAGTCTGCGGAGTGTTTCAAACCCGTCCATTTCCGGCATCTGTATATCCAACAAGATAAGATCGGGCTTGCGCTGTGCGGCCAGCTCAAGGCACGCGGGGCCGCTCGTCGCGCGGATCAGGTTCACCGGCTTCCGCTTGAGGGCGAACTCAAGGAGGTCAAGATTGTCTTCGGTATCGTCCACCACAAGCAGTGTGGGGTTTTGGACGCTCGAGTCTTCGTCGTTCAGGAGATCACGCATGGGGGGTATTCAGAATTCGGTTGATGGTCTTGGTCATTTCGGCGGTTGAGAAAGCATCCTTCTTCATAAACTCGACAATATGAGTGTTCAATTCCTGCTCTTCCGACTCGGTCAGCTCTTTCCCGGAGAGGATCACGACGGGGATCTTCTTCCACCGTTCGTTCTGTTGAAGCTCCCGGACCACCTGAAACCCGTCCATCCCCGGCATGACCAGGTCGAGCAAAATAAGCGACGGCAGCGTTTCCCGGATTATTTCCAGGGCTTCCTTTCCTCCCGTGGCGATCTTCACGTTGAAACCGTCGCGCGTGAGAAGATCCTTGAAAGCAAGAGCGAAATCCTCATGGTCATCCACGATCAGGATGAACTGCCCGTTCGATTGATAGTACTTTTTGACGAGGGAGAGCAATCTGTTTGGCTCGGTCGGTTTCGTAATCACATCCACGGCGCCGAGCGACATCGCGAGCGGCCTGTTCTCCACGATGGAATGGATGATGACGGGAATATCCCTGGTCTCCGCCATTTGTTTCAATTCACGGAGCACCTGCCAGCCATCTTTTCTCGGCATCATGATGTCCAGCGTGATCAGCGCCGGCTTCATCTTGACGGCAAGTTCCACTCCCTCCTCACCCGAAAGCGCCCCGGTGACCGAGTATCCTTCCGGGACCAGGTACTTTCTCAGGATTTCGATGACATCCGGATCGTCGTCGATACAGAGAATTTCGACCCCTCCCGTTTTCCTCGTTTGGGACTTCACCGTGTCCTGCACAGGCTTCGCCGATGCAGTAGGTTGCGGGATCGATACCCGTTTCGGCGCAAGAATCTTCACGTCCGCCTCCTCCCCTTCCTGAATGAAGACAGGGGGGATCGTCAGGGTGAACGTCGAGCCTTTGCCGTATTCGCTCTGTACCGTCAGGTCGCCCCCGAGGAGGCGTGCCAGTTTGCGTGCGATCGGAAGCCCCAGCCCGGTCCCTTTATACTTGCGCGTATTGCTGCTGTCCACCTGGCGAAACTCTTCGAAAACGACCGGAAAGTTCTTCTCTTCAATCCCGATGCCGGAGTCTTTCACGGCAAACGAGATCAGGGGCCCTTGTTTGAACACCTTCACGACAATTTCCCCTTGTTCCGTGAACTTGGACGCGTTGCTCAGAAGGTTGACGAGAATCTGACGCACTTTGACGATGTCCGTAGTCATGGTGGGAAGGTTCGGTTCAATCTCCTGTCGCAACACAAGTTTCTTCTGCTGGATCAACGGCTCCACGATCAGGAGGCAGTTGGAGACGATCGAGTCGACCATGTCGCTCTCGACGCTGACGGTCATCCTGCCCGATTCGAGCTTCGACAGATCGAGAATATCGTTGATCAGCTGGAGCAGATGTCTGCCGTTCTTCAGCACTTTTTCGACGGCCATGCGCTGATCCGCCAAGAGCGGGTCCGAATTCGGTCCGAGCAGCACCGAGCTGAATCCGATGATGGAGTTCAGCGGTGTCCGGAGTTCGTGCGACATGCTCGAGAGAAAATCGGACTTGACGCGATAGGCTTTCTCCAGTTCCGCCGTCTTCGAGGTCAGCTCCTGGTTCCGGTGAGCCAATTCCGTCTGAAGTTTGCGTGAGGCATCGTCGTTCAGGGCATTGGTGATGCCGACACTGAGCTGCGGAACAGAATTGCTGATGATGTCTTTCTCCAGCTCACCGAAGGCTTTCAGAGATCCCAGAACCATCACACCGATGATGCGCTCCTGGAACAACAGCGGGACGGCGATGAGGTAGCGGGGCATGAGTTCTGCCAATCCAGTGTCGACAGTGAACCCCGATTCACTCGGCAGCTCGTTCATCTCGATGATCTTCTTCTCTGCCGCGCACTGGCCGGGGATCCCTTCGCCAACGGCGAACGATTTTACCATGACTCCGCCGTTCTTGAGCGCGTACCCGGTCGTCAGCTCCAGCTTGTTCGTTTCCTTGTTCAGGAGATACAGCGCGCCGATGGCAGCTTTCGTATGGTGGCACATCAGCTGGAGGCTCTTCTCGGCCACCTCCTCCGCGGATTTGACCGAATTGAGCGTCGTGACGAGCTCCGAATAAGCGTTGAGGCGCGTGTAGTTATTCCCGAGCATCGCGGACATCTCATTAAAGTCGTTCGCCAGCTGGCCCAGTTCGTCCGTCCGTTCCAGGACGATCGGTTCGAACTTACCGGCCATGATGTTCTGGGTCCCTGTCTTCAGGAGATTAATCGGCTTCGTGAGCGAACGCGTCAGGACAAATCCCAGGGCGAGGGCAAAAACCGCCAGCAACACATTGACGAGTCCGATGAAGATGCCGAGATCCCCGCTCAGGCTCGTCGCAAGCTCGATGCTCCGCGGTTGGGATGAGATCTTGCGTTGGTACAGCCGGCGGATGAGACTGCGGGCTTTCAGAATGTACTGGCTCTCCGCCTCGATGTTTGCAATGTCGGAGAGGCGTTGCTGCAGTTCCAACGCGCTTCGACGGCCACGTTCATCTCCTACGATCACATATTTGTCGCCAACGTTCTGAAGCCATGCAAAATACAGTTCGCGGACACTCTGCAGATCGCGTATGGAGGAGCTATCGGCATAATCCTTCTGCAGCGTGGAGAGCGCCGCGTCGAACTCCTGCCATCCTTCCTGATAGGTCGCTTTGGCGATATCGGAAGTCGTGAATGCATATTCCGTCGCTGCCGCGGGAACATCGCTCAGGTAATGACGGACCTTTTCTATGTTCGCGAGAGCGTGGATATCGGAGGAGGCGACGAGGAAACTCTTCTCGATCTGGGAAAGGATATTGAGCGTCAGGACCGTCATGGTGGTGAGGACGATCAACAGGAGAGCGAAGTTTCCCAGCACTCTCCAGTAGAGCTTGGAGCGGAACATCGATCCTGACTGTCGGTTGTTGGGTATCATGGCTGTCGTCGTGGTGACTCTTTCTTGCTTGAAATCGTTGATCAAGTAATGTACTTCTGGATCAGGGCGAGCAATTCTTCAGGGTCCATCGGTTTGGAGTAGTGCTCCACGCAACCGATCTCGCGCGTTCGCTGGCGATCCTCCGGTTTGGCCTGTGCCGTGAAGGCGATGATCGGAATATCCTTCGTCCGGTCGTCGGCTTTCAGGATCGGGATTGCCTGCCAGCCGTCCATCACCGGCATCTGCATGTCCATCAGAATGAGATTCGGGGGTCGCTTGACGGCCAGATCGACGGCCTCCTGTCCGTTTTCCGCGATCGCCAGCTCGATGTCGAGCTTGCTCCTGGAGAGAACAAAACTGACGAGATCACGATTGTCTTCGTCGTCTTCAACCAACAAGACCACTTTGCTCATAGATCAACTCCTTCATACATCCACGCGTGTCTCTGTCTTGCCGGGGCGGCGCGAGATGGTTTAATGATATCAGGCAAGTGACGAAATATATTCTCTGAAACGGTTCAGTTTCTCATTTATGACGTTTGTCAACTCTTCGTAGTCGAGCGGGCGGGTGAGGCACGCCTCGTTTGGTTTCAGATCGGCCACGCTCATGGAAACCACTTCACCCTTGTCGGCGATGAGGATGAACGGGATGAAATTGAATTTTGAGTTTGCCCGAAGGATGTGCAGAAACCGGACACCGCTTAACCCGGAAGGAAATTCCGTGTCGGTCAGGATAAGATTCGGATTCACCTTTTCAATCTTTTCCAAAGCCACTTCCGGCGATGTCGCCTGGACGACTGCGTACCCGGTGGACTTGAGACGCGATGTGATATCTTCCTTGCTCCCGATGGTCTTCGAGATCAGCAGGATGGTTCCCTTGTACTGGTTGGCGACAAGGTCGAGCAGGAATTTTGATTCGTTCTCCAGGTACTCCGCCACGCTCACCTGATAGACCTTCCGGAGCCATTCCAGGGTTGAGGAGGAGTTGCGCAAGAGTTTTCTCTTGGCAATGACTTCCTTCACCGCCCGGCTGTACATCTCCAGCTTCACCTCCCGTTGCACGGATTGGACCACGTCCTCCGAAAGGGAGAGGGACACGGAAAGCTCCTGAATCGAGAGTGCAACCTGGTCAGTGGGCGCCCCGTTCACCCATGCGGCCTCCATGGTGGTCCGGAGTTGCTTCACCGAGGTCTGCAGATTGCGTGTCGTGATCTCTTCGCGGGCTTTCTTCTCCTGTTCGAGTGCCGTCGTGAGAGCCTCAATCTGGCGGCGCATTTCTTCGAGCTTGCGGCGCTCCTCCTCCTTCGCAAGCACTTCGACCTCCACCCGTTTTTTCAACTCATCCTCGGCGCGCTGTTCGAGCTGCTGGCTCCGTTTCTCTTCCGCGGCAACCCTGAACTCCAGTTCCCGGCGCATGCGTTGTTCCTCCGTTGCCCGGAGCTCTGCCTCTTTCAGTCTCATCACTTCGGCAGCGGCTCGTTCCTCCATCTCCTTCCGTCGGCGTTCCTCCGCTGCGCGCAGTTCCTCTTCCTTACGGCGCTGTTCTTCCGCGGCAAGGCGTACTTCCAGTTCTCTGCGTCGCTGCTCCTCAGCGGCGACACGCGCTTCCAGTTCTCTTCGTTTCTGCTCTTCCGCAGCGGCACGCATTTCAAGCTCACGACGTCGATGTTCCTCGTCGAATGACCGCTCCTCACGTTCCCTTCTGCGGCCCACCTCGGCCAAACGGTGTTCCTCCTCTCTCCGGCGCGCATCCTCGTCAGCAAGGCGGGTATCCTGTTCCTTTCTTCGCTGTTCGTCCGCCGCGCGGGCATCAAGCTCACGACGGCGTTGCTCCTCTATCGCCTCCCGTGCAACGTTTTCCTTCCGCTTCCGCTCATCCGCGGCAGCCCGCTCCGCGATGTCAAGCTTCCTCTTTGCTTCCGCCGTCACCTGATCCTCCATGGCCTGCGACTGCGACTCCTCTTCCCGCTGACGTTGCTCCTCTTTCCGCAGCCCGCCCCCCGCGACGCTTGGCGGGGCCGCTGCCTGCTGCTTCTCTTCTTCCGGTTTGTGTTTCGGATCTCCTTCTTGCACAGCGTTCTCCGCTTTTTTTATTGACTCCGGAC
>JBBEBV010000166.1:0-14802 GCA_040882165.1 Bacteroidota bacterium | reverse complement strand
ATTCAGTTTTGCGAGTTCCTGGGCGGTATTTGCACCTTTTGTGGACACGATTCTTGGGGGATTCACCTCAATTGCGTCTGTCAATAAGAGACGAACCGGCTGATCCTGAAGGGTGACGCCGCGTCCAGGTAGAGAGAATGCGATACCGTGATATCAATTCGTTTCATATAGGTGCGCCCCGTCGCTGCCGCATGAGGGCTCGTTGTATTCACATAATACACGTTTGCGGTCACAAGGAAACCCGATATCGTTGCTCCGTGGGCAATGCGGCTGTAGCCTTTGTAGTCGTCCAAATCGTCGTACCGTGTCGGCGATTGATACGGGCTGACATCCGGCAACGGTGAGAACACTTCACTAGCCTCCGGCCCAGCGGGGGGGAGTGTAAAGGCACTGAGCGTTTGCGCACCCCCGGAAGTCGCCCCTTCGTCGTACCGCTTCGAGGTAATTTCCGTGAGCAACTCGTGCGCGATCCCCACGGCCTGGCTGTACGCTTCCGTTTTGTACGATGTCTCTCCGCTCTCAATCAGCATCCTATTGACGCTGATCGCGGAGACGATCAGCAGTGCCAGGAATGCTGCCGTTATCATTGTCTGTCCCATGCTCGTACCGCTCTCTTGTTGAAACCCGGGACTTGGCGTCGAAGGGTGAACCCCACACTGAAACCCGGTAGACCGCTCTTACAGTTTCTTCGGAACCGGCTGTGAAATCGCCTGCTGCTGAAACGTCCTGAGATTGTCCGACATCGTCTCCTGCAGCTGAGAGGTATAGTTCGTGTCGGTGAAGTTTCCGTGGAGCACGTTGGCCATATTCAGCATCGATTTTACTGCCGAGGAGATGACACTATACTCCTGCCGTATTTCCGAGAATGCCTGCATGAGTTTCACCTGTCCCGGTTCCGTCACGAACGGTTTCAATTCTGTTTCGTGTTCCTGGATATTCAGTGAAACCATGGAGAGCGAATTGTTCACGATCTGCGCGATCGATGCGAGCGTGCTGTGGAATGTCTCCACCGCAATCAGGCCTTTTTCGCGCTCCCGTTCAATTGCTTCCCGGCGCTGTTTTTCGCGTCGGAAGAGATATCGCTCAAACACGCCCGACATCAGAATGTCGATATGGTCGATCTCGACATGTTCCTTCCGGACATAGTCGTAGGCCCCGAGTTTCATCGCCTCGACGGCGACCGATTCGGAGCCGGCCGCTGTCAACATGATGACCGGGGTGTCAATTTTCTGCTCGTGCATCCACTGTAGCACGTTGAGCCCGCTCATGCCCGGCATCTTGTAATCAACGATGACGACATCGAATCGCTCCTGTTGCAGTGCCTCGATGGCTCCCTCGCCTGAGTCACAGGCATGCACGCGATATTTTCCGGTGGACGCCAAGACCTGTTTGATGGCGGTCCGGAACGCGTCGTCATCGTCGGCCAGCAGCACCGATCGGACGTCGCTAAGCTTCAAATGGGAGTTCATCATCAGCACCTCCGAAAAAAAGAATACAGAACATTACTCATCGTCGATCGTGACGGCCGCTATCTCCTCCAGCGTGGTGATCCCTTTTTTGATCAGGTCCACTCCGGCCATCCGCAATGTGTGCATACCGTGGTTCAATGCGGCCTGGCGAATCGATTCTTCGTCGATCATCTCGCCCGACCTCAGGATCTGCTGGCGGATTTCCTTGGTGAAGTACAGCGCTTCATAGATGGCAATCCGACCCTTGTACCCTTTGATACAGTGGCCGCACCCCACGGGCTGGTAGTATTCGACCTTTGCTATTTCCTCTTTGCTCATGCCGAGTTTGGCCAGGGTTTCGCGGTCCGGATCGGGATCCACTCCCTTGCAACGAACACAGAGTTTCCGAACAAGACGTTGCGCCAGGACGACATTGATGGAATAGGCGATGAGGAATGGCTCGATCCCCATCTTATACAAACGTGAAACCGCGCTGACGGCGTCGTTGGTGTGCAGCGTGGAAAGGGTCAGGTGACCGGTATTGGCCAGCTTGATGGCCAGTTCCGCCGTTTGCTTGTCGCGAATCTCACCCACCATGACGATGTCGGGGTCGTGGCGTAGAATCGCGCGCAACGCCCCCTCGAAGTCGAGCTTCGGATTCAACTTCACCTGCCGGGCTCCCTCGATGAAGTACTCGACGGGGTCCTCCACCGTGATCACGTTCAGGGAGGGATCCATCACCGTTCGCAGCGCCGAAAACAGGGAGGTGCTTTTTCCGCTTCCTGTCGGACCCGTGACGATCACCATACCGTGCGGTTTGGTGATGGCGCGGTGGAAGTACTCAAGCGAGTACGGGTCAAATCCCATGTCTGCCAACTGCGTGCTGAACGCCGGTTCCTGCAAGATACGAATGACGATCGATTCGAACTTGCTCTTGAGTTCTTTCCCCACCGTGGGGATGATCGAGAGCCGGAAACGAACCGTCTTCTTATCGATGTTGAACTGCGCGAAACCGTCCTGCGCCGCATTTCGTTCGAACCGGTCGAGATTCATCGCTCGGTCCTTGACCACGGCCGAAACGGCCTCTGCGCGTGTTTCGGTGTTTGTGTACCAGAGCATGAGCTTGCCGTCGAGCCGGAAGTGGAACTCCGTCCGCTTTTCCCCCCTTGGCACAACGTGAATGTCGCTCGCTCCCATGCGGACGGCATCGACAAAAATGTTCTCAACGAGCGTGACGAGCCCGCTGCGGCTGATTTCTTCCTCAAGCGCCTGCTCGTAGATATCTGTATCTTCCTCGATGACCTCCTGCTCCATTCCTTCCCGCACGTCGCCTTCGAGTGTGGCGTAGCCGGACCGGCTGATGTTCACGCGTTGCCACAATTCCTCCCACTGGGCAAGCTTCACATAGCAGATGATGAATTTCTGGAAGGAAAATGCGCGCGCAATGGAATACACTTCGCGGCGTGTGGGATCGGGGGTCACCACCAATAATCGTCCCGGACGTTCGGGATCTTCCCGAAAAGGCATCACCCGGTGCTCAAACGCCAGCGCGCGTAGCTGCTGCGGGAGCGCATTGATTTCGTTGCGAATGAACGCCAGCCGCTCGTCGTCGATCGATTCCGAAAGGATCTCCACCTTCCGGAACGCATAATAATCGGCGATCTCGCGGTAGACCTTATCGTGGTCGATCTTGAGGTCTTCGACAAGCACCTGGGGAAGCCGGCGTTTTTTTTCCGCCGGCTCCCGGCTCAGGATATCGAGCGAGTGCAGGAGTTCTTCGGGGGAGATCACTCCTTTCCCGACGAGGATCTCGCCAAGCTCTTTCTTTGCCGTCGTAGGGATTGTGGGCGCCGCCATTACTTGTTGAGCCAAATAATCGTATCGGGTTCCAGCACCTGCTGCTGTTGTTTGCCCTTCGGCTCGATCTTGATCGTGGCTGTCTCCGAAGAAAGCAACGTCAGAAAAACCATCGAGCCCATGATAATCATCGAGACGCCGACCTCTATGACGTTGATCAGGTTCTTCATGGCGTACCGGTTTTCCATTTCATAGTAATCTGCCACCTGGACGGCTGTTTGCTTCACGCTCCCGGTCTCCGAGGCCGTCCGGAAACGCGAGATGACCATGTCCGGGAAAAACGTCGTCATTTCCATGGCCTTCGCAAACTCGGTTCCGTATTTCAGCATGGTTGGGACCGACACATTCTTTATCTGCTTTTCGAGGAACCGGTTGCGGCTTGCCTCCGCAGCATGTTGGATCGCGTCGATGTTCTCACCGGAGGTGTACATAATTCCCAGAACACGGCAAAACATCTCCGTACTCGTGTTCCGGAGAATCCGCCCAAGATACGGTACCGTGACGATGAACCGGTCAAAGACCACCCTTCCATTCGATGAAAGGATATACGCGTAGAACGCCCCCAGGAACGCGAAGGTGACGAGAAAGATAAGTAAAATATTATCTTTGATGACTTCGCTGATCTCCAACGTGATCCTGGTCATCGTGGGAATCTCCCCCGTCATCGGTCCCAGCATCTCGACCATTTCCGGAAGAAGGTAAAGGACATAGAATGCCAGCGCTCCGACGAGCGCGAGGGAAGTCACTGCCGGCAGGATCATCGAACTGAGCAGGCCCTTCTTAAAATCGGCTTGCCGTTCGACAAACCGGGCAACACTCTCGAAGATTGCATGCATGTCGCCGCTCTTCGAGGCGATGCCGAGCATCAGCGCAGTCTCGTGTCCCAAGACCTTGCCTTGCCGGAGAAAGGCCTCGCGCGAATCGATACCTTCTTTGAGGTCTTTGATGATTTCCTTCAGCGCGCGCTTCAGATTCTTATCCCGCACGTTTCCGGCCATCACATTCAGGATATCGTTGTAGGAAAGTTTCTGCTCCAGCAACTTCGCGCTCGTCCCGATGAAGGTGACAATCTCATCGCTCGAAGCGGCCATCTTAATGTCGTACACGCGACGGACGCTCTTCACTTCGAAGCCGAGCTTCTTGAGCGCTGCGGTCACCTCATCGCGTGAATAGGCGTTCTGAACTCCGTCGATTATGCTCGGGCCGCGCTTGACCCGATAGGCGTAGTTCTTCTTCTTGCGGATCGACTTGATCGTCCACTGGTGGGTCTTCGCCAACGCTTTTGCGCGTGCGCGGGCAGCAAAGATCGAGGTGGCCGTGATATATCGCTGAAGCGGACGGCCCGCCTGATTGGTTGCCTGAATTTGATATTCGGACGCAGAGAGCTGAGGCATAGTTGTTCCTCGCTACGATCGATACACCATCCCCCTCCTCACGCCGTCCAATCCGCGGGCGACGACGCGCCTGCGTGGTTGACCCGGCGCCGGGGATCCGGTTATGGCACTTCCTGTTCTATCCGATACCCGTCGCCACAATGGTAGCAAAACCTGCCATGGGGATGCAGGATCGGTTTGCTGCATTGGCGGCACTCTTCCATCAGTTTCATTCCGCACAGAATGCAGAAAAACTGATTCTCCTCAACATGAGAGAAGTTACCACACTTCGGGCAAAGGCGGTAGCGATTTATCTGTTCGTTGTCTCGGTTTGTGGTCATGATACGATTACCGCAAGAAGAATGCCACTGGCCAAAGTACTGAAAAAAAGGGAAATCCGGGCATTTTTCTGCTCTCCTGGGCTTGTTTTCTGAAAAACCCCGAATGGCCAACCGTCCTCAGATACGCCGCTGGGAACGCCCCTGGACGGTGGCGAGAGTTGAAGCCGGAAACGGGAAAACAGGCTGAAATGCTGCGGGAAAGGAGAACCGGAGAAGAAGTCGTCGCAGGCTGGATCCTGCCCTTATGGCTTCCGCCGAACAACCGATTGAACGCGGGGAAATTTCGCATCAAAATGCTGCCTTTGCTGCCTGACCCAGTGCTCAACCCCCAAGGGAGGCCGCTGGCCCATAATGCCCACTGACTCCTCGGCAGAAGATTGCGTGCGATTATAGGGGGAACCACAATGATGACAGAATTTGCCTTGCGGATGAAGAACAGGCATCGAACAGGAGGGGCATAACGCTGTCAGCCTCGTCCCACACAGGACACAAAATACATGATCTTCCCTCAGGAACGAGACGTCAGTGCAATTCGGGCAAACACGATGGGCATGATCGACAAGATTCGCGTTCAGACGCGGAGGTCCTTTCACATGACCGAAGCATACGTCTTTAGGAGAGCCCACCGGGACCTGGTAACGGCCGGCCAACAGTCGGGACAACTGTTGGCAATTTTTTCCGCGGTGGCCACCAGAACCATGGAAGCACCATTGCTCGACACTTTCACCTCCACTGTCGCCTTCGATACCGCATCGCTATGCTTAATCAAGTATCGGATGGTATCCCCTGCGAATACTTTGGTATACCAGTCCTTCGACAACGAACGGAAATAAACGCTTGAGAGTTCATCCATGGCCATCTGGACGCCAGTTTTCCCCAATTCCTCCAGGTTCACGGCATTGGCATAATGGACCGTGGAACTAAGGGAATTCTGCTCGGCAGTCTTGATTCCCATCGCATAGAGCCCGATGATCAACGAAAGTCCGGCGGTCCAAATTACTTTTGAGTTACCCATGGTGCCTTCTTGTGATTACAAATTCAGTGGAAAGACTTTCAATTCATTCGTGACAGATTGCTCAACCCCTGAAATTCCGTCGCTCTCCGTGATACCTTCAACAACGGCAACGAGCGTCGCGTTCACGGACTTGACCTGAGCGGGATCCGTTGTCACCGTGCGGCTCCCCGTCAGATAGACGAAGGAAATGTCTTGCAGATTGTTCCCGATTACCATAAGGTTGCCATCGACATTTCGGTAGAGCTTCCACAACCCTGATGTGGAATCCAGCACCCCGTAAATGGAGGCCGTTTGAGAACTTGCGTAGAGAGTGTCAACCCTCGTAAAGGTCATGGTCTTCGAATCAAGTGGTGTCGTAAATGAAGTCGCAGCCAGGATGTCCGAATACATGACTTCCACTGTCACGCCGAGATTGACTTTCGCATTTGCCACTGCGGTCCGATCATAGAGGGCTGAGTTCAGTGTCACTGTCATGTTCAGCATGACGAACACTAATGCCCCTCTGATGACCATTGAACCTATGATGTCTAATACGATTGCCATTCCAACCTTTGATGTTCTTTTGGTGAATTCTCTTTTCCTTATCCTTCAAGAATGGTGCCAGTTCGTATAAACGAGGAAAAACCATAGTTTTGCTGGGAATTCTCTCCAAAACGAGAAATCCGGCACTTCGTTTTCCGAAAATCTCAGAAATGATCCGTAATTGATTCCGTAAGAATCAGAAAGTCAGAACACGAAGAAGCGGCTGAAATACACGGAATTTGAAGTAATACTGGATTCGACCGAGTTTTGATCTCAAAACGATCTTCGAATGAGACAGATCGCCGTTTTTTCTCAACAACGGGAAATGGGGGGAGGTTAAGAAAAGTGATCAGCGGGGCTTTGCCTTTAATTTGATGCCAAGACGGGAACACTTGTCGTAGAGAGTTTTTTCCGGAATACCCAGGAGCGTTGCGCTCTCTTTGATACTCCATCCGGTTTTATCGAATGCATGGAGGATCGCGATGCGGGCGGCGGAATCGCGCGCTTCTTTCTCCAGTTCATGCAGCGGCTGAGGTGAATGGACAGCTTTCCGTTCTTCGACGATCTCCTTTGGCAGCTGATCGGGATGAATCGTATCACCGGTGGAGAGCAGCATCGCCCGTTGAAGGACGTTTTCAAGTTCACGAACGTTGCCGGGCCAATCGTATTGCATCAGGTATTCGAGTGTCAGCGGGCTGATTTTCATGTCCACTTTGCTCAGTTCCTTGCCGTACCGTTGAAGAAAATGCTCAACGAGGGGAGGAATATCTTCCTTGTGTGCCCGGAGTGGTGGGAGTGAGATCGGGTAGACATTTAACCGATAGAAGAGATCCTGGCGGAAGTCGCCGCGCTCGACCATGGCGCTGAGGTCGCGATTCGTGGCTGCCAGGACACGCACATCGACGGAAATGGGTGAGGCCCCTCCGATTCGATCGATCTCGCGTTCCTGAAGAACCCGCAGGAGCTTCACCTGAAGGTGGACATCCAGCTCCGCGATCTCATCCAGGAAAATTGTTCCGCCTTCGGCGAGTTCGAACTTCCCCAGCTTCGTTTGCGATGCGCCCGTAAACGATCCCTTCTGATGGCCAAACAATTCACTTTCGATGAGTTCCTTGACGAGCGACGCGCAATTGACGGCGACAAACACACGCTGTCTCCGTTTGCTCCCCGCATGAATGGCGCGTGCCACGAGTTCCTTCCCTGTCCCCGACGCGCCGGTGATCAGCACCGTCACATCCGTCATCGCGACGCGCTGGATCGATTCAAAGACCTGGTGGATCACGGGACTCTCACCGACGATGGTCCCGGAGACGCGCTGAACCTCCTCGCGCAGCAGCTCATAATCGCGCTTGAGCTCCCGCTCCGCCAGCGCCTTCTCGACCAGCGTACGCAGCTCCTCCTTCTTGGGAGATTTCGTAATGTAATGGTATGCGCCAAGCCGCATCGCCTGCACTGCGCTTTCAACCGATGCATGGGCCGTCAGCATAATGACGGGAAAGTCCGGCATCATCTCTTTTACTTTACGGAGAACCTCCATCCCGCTCTCCCCCTCCGCGAGCATGAGATCGAGCAACATCACGTCGACCTTCCGGTTGTTGAGAAGGTCAAAGGCCTCCCGTTCCGTCTGTGCGGTCAGTACGTTGAAGGACGGGCTCATGAGCGACGCGAAGTCTTCCAGGAAGACCTTATTGTCGTCTACCACAAGAACCGTTCGAACTTGATCGAGTGTCTCCATACACCGTTACCCTGGATACGCTCGGCCTGACATCGACCGGCGCATCTAATAAAGCAAAAATAGTTCAGCAATCAAGCAGTGACGGAGGGTCCTTTGACCACCTGGAAGCGGATCAGGAAGAGGGTCCCCGTTTTCTCCGAGCTTGCCTTCACACACACATCCGCGTCGTATTTCTGAAGGAGGGCGGGAACACTCGAAAGACCCCCTTGTGGCGTGTCGTTCCCGGATGGGGTGAAGATCAGCTTCCACATCCGTAACGGGAGGAGTGTGTGTGTATCACGAATTTCAAAATTCCAGCGATCTTCCTTCCTCGTGCCCGAAAAAACGACTTCCCGGGGATGATCCCCGGCCACACGCCCTACGCTGTTTTCCACAAACCGGTCCAGCACCTCTTCAAATTCTGGCTCCGTGATAACCACTCCATACTCCTCATCGATCAATGGCGAGCTGATGAAGAACGTCGTGCGTTGCTCTCCCTGAGACCATTGTTCGATCCGGCGGCGCAGCACTTCGTGCGGCTTGCATAGAAATGCACGAAAGATTTCCCCCCGCATCAAACGTAGGGTATGGAGAAGCTGGTCTACATGCCCGGGGATTTCGACTTCCATTCGGGCAAGTTCATCCCCGGCGATCCCCGATCCATCGCTCACGCGCTGAACGGTCTTCATCAACTCATTTGCATGAAAACGAAGCGCCTCAACGACCTTCGGGTCAAACTGCATTTGTTGAAACTGTTGCGCGAGGCTCCTGAGTATCGGGTGGACGCGCTGGGAATATTCCGTCAGGGCGACCCGGAATCGTCCGTAATTCCTCCCGGACGTGGCCTCGGTGATATTGCGGCCGAAGAGCGCAAACCTGTTGAGGTTCATGTGTGCCCAGGCACCATGGTACAAAGGCTGCAGCTCTGCAAGGATTCGTTCTTTCGCCTCCTGTCCGGGACTTTTGCGTGCAGCATCGAACCTGTTCAACGATTCCTCCCCCTCCGGGGTTTGTTGAGAGACTGTTGAGAACTATGGTCACCGATTCCGTTACGACCGGATCAATCAGGAAGCTGAAGGTCGGTCCTTTTCCGATCTCGCTTTTGACCTGCAGCGGATATCCAGGCAAGCCGGAGCGTGGCTGCAGGTCGAGCAACCAGCAATACCCGGAGGATCATGAACAGGCGTGCGGCGGATGCAATCCTCATGCGGAGGAATGTCATAGGGGGTACGGTACGACGGATGATAGTCCTTATGCCTGGGAAACATCGTTTGCAAAGAGAATGGAAAACGCGGAGCCCTTTCCTTCCTGACTTTTGACAACAAGACGATATCCCAGCAGCTCGGCGAATCTGTTTGAGATGGTCAGTCCCAACCCGGTTCCCCCGAACCGTCGGGTGGTGCCGGCATCGGCCTGTCGGAACGGCTCAAAGATCGCTTCCTGCCGGTCGGGAGGAATGCCGATCCCGGAATCGATCACGTCGATCCGCTGCGGTTTCCGGTTGGAGGGATCAAGGGAAAGGCGAACACGGATCGTTCCCCGGTCGGTGAACTTGATGGCGTTCCCGATCAGGTTAATGAGAATCTGTTTGAGTTTGCCCGCATCCGTCTCGAAAAAAACCTCCTCCGCGGGAAGATCGCGTTCCATCGTCACGTTCTTTTCCAACAACCTTCCCTCGAGCTGGTCGATGGTCTCATGAATCAGTTGTGTCAGGGAGATCCGTTCGATGTTGACGTCGCCCCTCCCGGATTCAATCTTCGAAAGATCGAGCACCCCATCAATGAGAGTCAGGAGGTGTTTTCCGTTCTCCAGGATCCGCTCGACGTACAGGAGGTCCTCCTCGTCCAGTTTTCCCCTTTTTTTCTTGAAGAGAATATTGGCAAACCCGATGACGGAATTCAGCGGGGTGCGCAATTCATGGCTGACAATGGCGAGGAATTGGCTTTTTGCATTATTCGCTTCTTCTGCCCGGACTTTCGACAACTGATGCAATCTCGATTTTTCTTCCAGTTGGGCGAGGAGGGTGCTGAGCTCGACGTTCACCCGGGCAAGCTGGTTCTTTTGCTCCACGACTTCCCGCGTCCGAACCGAAACGCGATCCTCAAGCTCAAGGGTCACATGCATGAGTTGCCGGACGCGCAAGAAATAGAACCCACCAGCGAGGCCGAGCACCATCAAGACGGTAAACGCATAAAAGATCCTCGTCTGATAGAACAAGGGCTGGACTTCGAACATTACGACCTCTCCGTCCTCATTCCAGACCCCGTCTTCGTTGGCCGCGGCGACGCGAAAGGTGTACGACCCCGGGGGAATTTTTGTATAATAAGCCGTTCGCCTGTTTCCTGCCTCAATCCATCCCTCGTCGAATCCCTCGAGCCTGTATCGGTACGTGACGCGCTGCGGAGCCGAGTAATTCAGGCCGGCGTAATGGAATTCGAGCCGGTCCGTCCCCGCCGGGAGGTCCACCAGCCCATGCATGGAAACCGTACCACTGTCGGCAACAAACCGTTCTATGATCACCGGCGGCGGAGGCGTATTGGTCGTGATCTTGTCCGGATCGATGACAACGAGCCCTTTGATCGTGGGGAACCACAACCGCCCGTCCGTCGTTTTCCACCCCGCCGGCTGAAAGCCTCCGTTGCATTCCCTGTTTAACATCCCGTCTTCCTTGCCGTAGGCGATGGACGTGATGTGTCCACGCGTACCGGCTGCAAACTCCTCCAACTCGTGTTTCTTTACCCGGAAGATCCCTTTATTGCTGCTCATCCAGAAGTTCCCATGGCGATCCTCGAGAATCTGGAAAACACCGTTATCGAACAACCCTTCGGCCGTCGTATACCGGACAAACTTCCCATCTTTGAACCTGTTCAGTCCTCCTCCGTACGTCCCGATCCAGAGAACCCCGTCCCGGTCCGGGTAGATGGCACGGACGTAGTTGTTCGAAAGACCATGATCGGTCGTGAACGAGCTGAATGTTCCCTCAAAATATCGCGTCAGGCCGCCAATCGTGCCGATCCAGAGCGCCCCTGTGGAATCTTCCGAGATCACCCGGATATCGTCGTGCGCGATGCCGTCCGCGGTCCGGTAGATCGCAATGGAGTCGCCCCTGATCCTGTTCAAACCGCTTCTGGTTCCAACCCACATGGTCCCTCCCCTGTCCTCATAAATGGCAAGGACGACATTGTGGGAGAGTCCGTTCGCTTCGGTATACCGCAACAGCTTGTTGCCGGAAGAGGTGTACATTCCCCCTCCCCATGACCCCGTCCAGAGATTTCCCTTTCGGTCCTCCCAAATGGACCAGACACAATCATCCGCAAGGCGGTGTCGAACAGAAACGTTTGTAAACACGCCGTCCCTGAACCGGTTCAGGCCTCCACAATTAGTGCCAATCCACATGGTGCCGGCGCGGTCCTGAAAGACCGCAAGAATGACATCGTGTGAAAGTCCCTGTTGGGTTGTGTACACCTGGATGATCCGCTCCCGCAGCCTTGCAAGTCCGGTGCTGTTCGTTCCGAGCCACAGGTTGTTTTCCCGGTCCTGGTACATTGACTGGACATGGTTGGCGGAAACACCCCCCGGCAAGGTGAACGAAGACCACCGGCCGTCCGCGTAACGACTCACACCATTTATCGAACCACGCCAGATGGTTCCCTCATGGTCAAGGAGAAGAGAGGTCGTGCGGACATCGCTTAAGCCGTCCCGTTCCCCGAAGGGGGACCATACCTCCCTTTGAAAGCCGAACACTCCAGAATCGGAACCGCCCCAGATATTCCCTTCTCGATCTTCAAGGAGCGAACTGATGTTATCCGTGCCTGTCTCCCGGACATGCTCGATCACGCCGCTCTTCATGACATACAGCCCATTGCCGGTCCCGATCCAAAATCTCCCCTCGGAATCCACCAGGAGCGCTCCTACCACGCCGCTCAACCATTCTCCTTTGGTCGTGAACACCTTGATGAAGCGTTCATTCTTCATCCTGTAGAGCCCGGCCCCGCTCGTCCCAATCCATAACGTTCCTTTTGGCATCTCTGCAAAGGAGAGGATGATATCGCTTTCGAGTCCCGACTCTGCCGAATACGTCGTGAACACTCCATCGCGCAAGCGCACAAGTCCGCCCTGTTCAGTCCCAATCCAGAGTGCTCCGTCGGTGTCTTCAAATAACGAGACCATCCGGTTACTCTTGAGCACGGGGACGTTCGCCATGCTAAAGACGGTGAAGTCGACACCGTTGAACCGGACCAACCCGTCATAGGTGGCAAGCCAGAGATAACCATCGCGGGTTTGAAGAATGTCATTGACAGAATTCTGAGGTAACCCGCTGTCCGTTTCCCAGAAATCGACGATATACTCCGATTCAAGACTCCGCGGCAAACGGTTTGGGTTGGATTGGGCTGACAGTGAGGAGGAGAGCAAAAGAAGCGGGAAAATCGCGAACGTCGCTCCACAGATCAGGGGAGGAAGCAAGGTTCTCATGGTACCACGAAGCATGCTTTTGAGTTGTCCGGCCATGACAATCGAAGAATTCCTGTTACTGTTTCAACGGTGGGGGTAATGCACGCGCAATCGCCTGGAGGAGAACCTCCTCATCAATAATCGGTTTGGCAACATAATCATCAAAGCCGGCCCGGAGGTACCGCTCGCGGTCCCCGCTCATGGCATGGGCGGTGAGGGCGATCACCGGAATCGATCGCAACCGTTCGTCCGACCGTAGCCGGGAGAGCACTTCCACACCATCCATGCCGGGGAGAGAAATGTCCAACAGGATCAGATCGGGGATCATGGACTTCAAACCTTCCAGCGCTTCGAACCCAGTTTCGTATTCCTTCAGCACATAGAATTCGCTCACGAGGGCCCGTACCAGAAGGCGGTTGTCCCGGTTGTCTTCAATAAGAACAATGGATTTCATTCGAGCTGATGACTGCTTGGTATGTAGTGTGGGGAGAGTGTCCCTTCGGGCCGCGGCTTTGCGAAGGCTCCAATCCACCAAGTATAACAGGTTAAGAGGGAAAATGCAAAATGGAACTTGCCCGTGCATCAAAGGCGAACTGCCGTATCTGATGAGAGCGGCCCTTCCTTTTCAGGCTTTACGACCAAAGGAAGCCAACCTTTTGAGTACCACCAGGAAGAGGTACGCCGTTCTTCGCCGTCGTCCAACTTGAATGGTGAGGGGGATGAAGGTGGGGAACGGAGCAGCCTGATAAGAAAAGTAAACAGAGGAAAAGAAAAGGTCAAAAACTGAGAAAACGGTCCCGGCGGGAAACCCTGCGTCCGGTCTTGTTCATTCTTAGCTCTCGTGGTGGGATGGTTTGACTTGCTCCCCCGAACGTTCCTGAGAGAGAAGATCATTCAAATCATTCAGGGAGGCGATGGTTTCACGGATCAAGCGCATTTCATGAGCGACGGCACGAAGGGTTTCGTCCACCGGTTCCGATGGAACATTACCATCAGCCAATGGGTCTTGATGAGTCTCCAACCGGGAGTGAATATTGGCAACGGACTGACCGATGAGAAAGAGGCTGGAATGGACCGCGTTCTGGAACGCCTGGATCGCCGTGTTGCGCTGACGTTGTTGTTTGACCACCAGGTGACGTTCCTTTGTCCGGTGGATCAGCTCCGGAATATAGTCGAACGAGATATGCCCCTTGTTGACGTAGTCGTACGCCCCCAACTTCATGGCTTCCACCGCGACCTCTTCACAGCCAAAACCGGTCAGGAGAATCACCGGGGTGTCGATGGAATGATCCAGCATCCACTGCAAAACATCAAGCCCGCTGGCGTCTTCGAGCCTGTAATCAAGAAGGATTACGTCAAAGTTGCTGCGCTGGATTTCCGCATAGGCCTGAAACGCCGACGCCGCAATCTTCGTGTTATGGCCGTAACCTTCATGCAACATCATCGCGATGGTTCTGGAAAACGCCGCGTCATCGTCGATGAAGAGGATGTTCAGGTTGTGGAATTCCTGGACTTTGTTTCGTGGGGAAGACATCATCGCTCCTGATATGATATCAAAGTATTAAAATTCACAATACAATGTAGAAGAAGAATTGTTGCCGAGGATTGATCTGTATCAAAGTAAGAAAAATTGCGAAATGGACGCTCCAGGGGGGTGATGCCTCTCGAGCTCACTCTTACGGAACACTCGTTGTCATAAGCAGACCATCCGATGAAGAAATGGCTCGAAAATGATTAAAACGAACAAAGCCCGGCTTTTTTGCCGGGCTTTGGGGAATGGCCACAAGATTGAGCCCTGCCTGCCACAGACAGGAATCCCGTTGCGTTTTGTCTGACGGGATCCGCGTGGACGCTGTAGGGATCGAATCCCGATTAAAAGCATATCGGGATTTCGCGAAAGACGCTCAACCTACGACCGCCGGAGGCTTATGACTGATGAATGCGATAGCATTCATCTGCTTGGAACGGAACTCTCCAATCACCAGCTATGCGAGATCACCGTGGACGCTACTGGGATCCCCGCCCGCCTGACTGCCTCAGGCGGGCGGGCGGGGAACCAGTGACCGCCGAAGGCCCATAA
>JBBEBV010000165.1:0-4877 GCA_040882165.1 Bacteroidota bacterium | reverse complement strand
GGAAAAAGAGTGAAAAGCCGAAGGAGTGAGGTTAGATTCTGGATGATAGAAACAGTAAACAGAAAACAGAAAACAGAAAACAGAAAACAGAAAACAGAAAACTGAAAACTGAAACAATCCACCTCTCATCAACTATGATCGGATTCTCGTGAAACAACTTCCTCGCACCTCGATTATTCTTCTCCTCCTTTCTCTTCCTCTCTTTTCCGGAACCTCATGGAACGGGGCCGGCGCGAAAGAGGATTGGACTGAGAGCACCCTCCAACGACTGACTCTGGAGGAGAAGGTCGCCCAGCTCATCTTCGTCTGGTCGTCCGGAAGATATCTTCCGCAAGATTCACCTGAATGGCAGGAGCTCGTCCGTTTGACCACGAAACGAAAACTGGGTGGGTTTATCTTTTCCATCGGGGATGTGTATGAGTATGCCGTCCAGATCAACAAACTCCAGGAGCTTGCCGAAATTCCCCTCCTGATCGCGGGCGATTTCGAGTACGGAGTCGGGATGCGGGTGAGAAACTCCACCTCCTTCCCGCGCGCGATGGCCGTGGGAGCAACGCGCAATCCGGCCTATGCCTATGAGATGGGGAAGGCAACCGCCCGCGAAGGCCGCGCATTGGGAGTGCACCAAAATTATGCCCCGACGATCGACGTCAATAATAACCCGAAGAACCCGGTCATCAATACACGCGCGTTCGGAGACGATGTGAAGCTGGTAACGGCCATGGGGGCCGCATTTGTAAAAGGGACGCAGGATGGCGGCATGATCGCCACGGTGAAACATTTCCCCGGTCACGGGGATACGGATGTTGACACTCACCTTGGCCTTACGACCCTGAGTTTTGACCGGAAGAGGCTGGATGCCGTCGAGCTGGCGCCGTACCGGGGAGCGTTTGAAGCCGGAGCCATGTCGGTGATGGTGGGACATATCGCGGTCCCGAAGATCGACACGGGGACCGGTGTGCCTGCGACCGTTTCACCAAGGATCACGACCGCGCTGTTACAAGACGCGATGAAGTTCTCCGGACTCATCGTGACCGATGCCATGCAGATGAGGGGCGTGTCGACGCGCTATGAGCCGGGGGAGGCTGCCGTCCTTGCGTTGAAGGCCGGGACCGACCTTGTCCTGATGCCTGTCGATGTCGACATCGCGATCGATGCGATCGTCGCCGCGGTGAAACGGGGTGAGCTCACGGAAGAACGGATCAACCACTCGGTCCGGAAACTCCTGGAGCTCAAGCAGAAATTCAATCTCCACCATAACCCTCTCATCGACGTCGGAAGGGTGGGGGAGATCGTCAATTCAACGGAACACCAATTGCTTGCCCTGAACATCGCAAGGGATGCGGTCACGGTGTTGGGGAACAAGAAGAGCGTGCTTCCTCTTTCAAAGGTCGATGGCCGGAGAGTGCTCGATGTCGTTATTTCCGATACGGAGAACCCGTCGGATGGTCGCGGGTTCCATGGGATGTTGCGGGAGCGGAATCCGGGCGTCGACTTCATCCGGATCGACCCGCGCAGCAATGCACTGGAATACGAAGCCGTCCTCACGAAGGCTTCGACGGCGGAGTTGTTGATCGTTCAATTGCATCTCTACACGCGCTCGGGCGAAATGACGGGGTTCGTCCAGAAAGAACAGCGTGAACTCGTGAACAAGCTTCTGAAGCTCGGGAAACCGAACGTCCTCATCTCCTTCGGCAACCCTTACGTGGTGATGGAGTTCCCGACCACCGATGCGTACGTATGTGGCTACTCCAACGCCGAGGCCATGCAGCAGGCAGTCGCGGAGGTGCTCTATGGCGAAAGTCCCGCCCGCGGTAAACTTCCCATCACGATTCCCGGGGTGTACAAGTTCGGGGATGGAGTTGAATATGCAACCCTCACGCTCCGGAACGGCATACCCGAAGAGGCCGGATTCAAGCGGAACGATCTTCTCGCCGTCGATGATATTGTGAACGCAGCAGTCAAAGACTCGGCATTCCCGGGAGCCGTGTTGCTGGTGGCAAAAGACGGCATCGTGGTACACGAGAAAGCCTATGGAGCGTACGATTACGGTGTGTATTCGAAAAGGATTGATGCAAAAACGATCTACGACCTTGCTTCCGTCACCAAAGTCCTCGTAACAACAAGCGCCGTGATGCGCTTGGTTGATGAGGGGAAACTTTTGCTTGAAGATCCCGTTGTCAAGCATATCCCGCAGTTTGGCCAGAAAGGAAAAGAGCGGGTCACGATCTACAACCTGATGGTCCACACCAGCGGGCTGCCCGCGTGGAGACGGTTCTATGATTTCTGTACGACGCCGGAATGTGTCGTCGACTCCATTTTCGCGACCCCTCTCTCGTTCCGTACAGGCGACACGACGGTGTACAGCGATCTCGGACTGATCACGATGGGAAAGGTGATCGAGAAACTCTCCGGCACCACCCTCGACCGGTTCGTCGATTCAGTCTTCTTCAAACCGCTCGGGATGTCCAATACGATGTTCAATCCCCCGCAAAAACTCTGGAGCCGCATTGCCCCGACCGAGGTTGATACCTTCTGGCAGCGGACTGGCGTTGCCGTGCGGGGGCGCGTCCACGATGAAAATTGCGCCACATTGGGGGGCGTCTCGGGACACGCCGGACTGTTCTCAACTGCCTCGGATATTTCGATTTTGATGCAGATGCTGCTCAACGGCGGGACGTACGGAGGAAAACGCTATCTCAACGAAGCGACTATTGAGAAGTTCACGACACGACAGTCCGCTCAAAGCACACGCGGCATCGGCTGGGATATGAAGAACCCCGGGAGGTCATGGGCGGGATCGCTTCTGTCCGACAAGACCTTTCTCCACACCGGCTTTACCGGCACCTCCGTCGCTGCGGACCCGGAGAAAAATCTGATCGTTGTCTTTCTCACGAACCGCGTGCATCCGTCAAGAACGTCCTCAAAGATTTTCCAGGTCAGACCCATGGTGCACGATGCAGTGGCCCGGGCGTTGGTGAAGAAGTAATATTGCACTTCCGGTGTCATCGGTGAAGGTATTCTCGAATATATCCCCGGCCAAATCGAAAATCTTCGTATATTCTTCATCGCTCTCTTACCTTCTTTCTCTTTCCGTGAATAAGGAATATCGTCATGGCACTCAAACCTTTCAAAAACGAACCGCTCACTGATTTCTCAAAACCGTCAAACCGCAAGGCCATGGAGCAGGCCCTTGCTGCTGTGAAGGCAATGTTCGGGAGGGAATACCCCATTGTCATCGGCGGGGAGGAAATCAAGACTCCTCAAAAACTCACCTCTACCAACCCTTCAAGACCGAACGAGGTGGTTGGCGTGTTTCAGAAAGCGGATGCGGCCCTCGCCAACAAGGCCATCGAAACGGCCGCGGCGGCCTTTGAAACATGGAAACTGGTCGATGCGAGGAAACGGGCCGACTATCTCTTCAAGGCGGCGAAGGTCATGCGGAAACGCAAACACGAGTTCAGCGCCGTCCTGGTGTACGAAGTTGGGAAGACATGGCCTGAAGGAGACGCCGACACGTCCGAAGCGATCGACTTCATGGAATTTTACGGACGTGAGATGCTCCGTTATGCAGCGAAGCAGCCGCTCACGAAAATCGCGACAGAAAAGAACGAACTGGTGTACCTTCCGCTCGGAGTGGGCGTTGTCGTTCCGCCGTGGAATTTTGCCCTCGCAATCCTTGCAGGCATGTCCTCCGCCGCAATCGTCACCGGCAATACTGTCGTTCTCAAACCATCAAGCGATTCTCCCCTCAACGGATGGATGTATTTCAATCTGATGAGGGAAGTGGGACTGCCGGCCGGTGTGCTCAATTTCGTTCCGGGTTCGGGGGGTGAGGTGGGAGACACTCTTGTTGCCCATCCGAAGACGCGGTTCGTCTCGTTCACAGGGTCGAAGGAGGTCGGCGTCCATATCAACGAACTCGCGGCCAAAGTGCAGCCGGGACAAAAATGGCTGAAGCGGGTGGTGGCCGAGATGGGGGGGAAGGATTCCATCGTGATCGACGACAAGTCCGATCTCGAAGCAGCCGCGCAGGCAACCGTTGCCTCCGCTTTCGGGTTCCAGGGGCAGAAATGTTCCGCCGCCTCGCGGGCCATTGTCGCTGAAAAAGTCTATGACAAGTTCCTCGGGATGGTGAAGGAGAAAGCCGAAAAGCTCGGTGTGGGCTCGTCGGACGTCCCCACGAACTTTATGGGCCCGGTCATCAACGAAGGAGCGATGCGGAAGATTCTTTCGTATATTGAGACCGGCATCAAGGAGGGGGGCAGACTCGTGACCGGGGGAGCGCGTGCCGCCGGCGAAGGGTATTTCGTTCGTCCCACCATCATTGCGGATGTCGCTCCCAGCGCCACCATCGCGCAGGAGGAAATCTTCGGTCCGGTTCTGGCCGTGATTAAAGTAAAGGATTTCGAGCAGGCGCTCGAAGTGGCCAATAATACGGAGTTCGGTCTGACCGGCGGGATCTGGACGAAGGATCGGAAGAAGATCGAGAAGGCCAAGAAGGTCTTCCACGTCGGGAATTTCTATATCAACAGGAAGATCACCGGAGCGTTTGTGGGCATTCACCCGTTCGGCGGCTTCAACATGTCGGGGACGGATTCGAAGGCCGGCGGCCGCGATTACCTGCTCCTCTTCCTCCAGGCAAAATTGATGTCAGAAAAAGTGAAATAAATTCTCTACAAAACTACTATTGGAAAATGTAGCCCACAAGATTGCGAAGGAACACAAGGAAAGATCGGTTCTTTCAACGAGTCTGCAAACCCTTCGTGCCGCTTCGTGACCTTCGTGGATAGAAGCCTCTCATTTCTTTCAGTATGAATCAGGAGAAAGCATGAAGATCCACGAGTACCAGGGGAAAGAGATTATCAAGAAATTCG
>JBBEBV010000164.1:0-30783 GCA_040882165.1 Bacteroidota bacterium | reverse complement strand
GAGATCTTGCTCACGATTTCCAAACTTTCCTTGTGCGAAGAGATGGTGTTGCGGATTTCTCCTATGCCTGCGTATGATCCACGGCGCGTGGTGCTTACCAGACGAGCCGTCTCCCTGTTCAGCCCTTCGCCTAGCTCAGAGAGCAGGCGGTCTTTTTCATCGCGCATGCGCTGGTGGATGCCGCTCACCGACACGAAGAAAAAGACAAAGACCGATCCGATCAGCATGATCGATACAAGGTAACCGTTGGTGGTGATCAAAAATGTCGGGAGGGACAGCAGGATTATTAAATAGTTCAACAAGACTAACGCCAGGCTGCTCTGCGAGGAGAAACGGCTGAGTGCGTGAAGAGGAGCCGAGTTAAAGATGTTTACCTCGATCTGCGCATAAAATTTGCGCAGTAGCAACGTCTGGCGCAGGGCGCGCGGGAACATGAGCCCGACCCAGGCGCCTACCAGGACGAAGCCAAGCATTTCGAAGATGGGTGACACCTTGCCAGCCAGCGGCGACAAGAGCAAAGCCAGTTGGTAATTGAAGTAACCGAATAGAAGCCCGACCAGCACGCCAGGAATGGCAATCCAATTCGGCAGGGAAACAAAATCGACGAGGATCGATTCGAGCTTTGCTTTGCTGATCTGGCTGTGCGCGAAGAAGCTGGTCAGCGCGCGGCGCGCCTGCGCGTCCATCATGAACCAGGCGGCGAACAGCACGATTGGATAGTTGGCTACCGTGACCAAGTAGGTGTCCACCACCCCGGGCGGCAGCACACGCAGCCGCCAGGCTTCTAAAAGCAGGCCGACGGCGACCGTTCCGGAGATGAGCACTCCCAGCAGCCAGCCCGGGATGGGCAGCCGTTGGACCAAGGCATGCAGCGCATACAGCCAACGCGGGGAGGGTTTTGGGGTTGCAGCCATAGGGGAGACGCGCTCATTATACGGCGAAGCCGAAAACGCATTAATTCGATCCTCCACAACAAAGCCACCATCCGCCAGGAAGGCGAGTTACTGGGCCAGAAAAATATAGCGTTGCTCTCTTCAACGCGCCCACCCCACACCAAAACGAGCCATCCGCAGGAGGGCGAGTGAGAGTAGCGCAAACCCTGACCCTTCCACCAGCGCCAGCATTATTGCGGAAGGGGTTTGGGGAAACCAACTTTGGTTTCCCCAACGGGGGACTGGGGGCAGAGCCCCCAAAAATCTCTCGCCTCTCAGGTTTATACTGTGCCCCATGCCTCGCATCCTGATAACCGGCGGCAGCGGCGAAATGGGCCGCCAGTTGGCCCCGCGCCTGCTGGCCGCCGGCCAGTCCGTACGAATCCTCAGCCGCCGCCCCCGCCCTGCTGGCGCTGACCCCGCCCTCGAATGGGTGCAAGCCTCGCTGACCAGCGGTGAAGGTCTGCCCGCGGCAGTGGCAGATGTGGATACTATCGTGCACGCCGCCAGCTCTCCGGTCGGTGCTGCCAAGATAGACACCGGCGGTGCGGCCCGCCTGCTGGAACTGACCCGCGGCTCGCAGACCAATTTCTTCTACATCTCCATCGTCGGCGTGGACCGCCACCCTTTCTTCTATTACAAGGCCAAGTACGCTACCGAAAAGCTGGTCGAGCAGAGCTCCGCTCCCTGGACGATCTTGCGCGCCACCCAATTCCACGCCTTCATCGGCCGCCTGATCCTGCCGGTCGCTTACCGCTCGCCGTTCTTTATGTTGCCCACCGATCTCGTTTTCCAACCGATCGACGAGGGCGAAGTGGCCGCGCACATCGTGGATCTTTTGCAGCAGGGCGCCCGCGGGCGGGCGGCAGATATCGGCGGTCCGCAAGTCCTCACCTTGGGCGAGCTGGCGCTCAGTTGGCTGCTGGCGCAGAAGCGCACCCGGCGCATCATTCATATATCTGTCCCGGGCAGGCAAACCGCCGCTTTTCGCCAGGGTGTGCACACCGCGCCCGACCACAAATTCGGCCGTGTAACCTGGCAGCAGTGGTTGGATAAAGAGTATAGGGTCGGCTTTTAACCGACCCGTATTGTGAGCGAGCGGTTTTTTCGCGAGCGTGGCAATCTCCAAATCAGGGAAAGGAGAACTATGGTCGCCAAAAAGAAGACCATGAGTGAGGCTCAACGTAAGTTCGTGACCTTTGCCTTTGGCCTCACCGGCCTGTCTTATCTCGCCGCCGGGGCGGCGCTGATCCTGATCCCCGCCTGGTTCCTGGAGAACGTGGGGCGCTTTGAGCCCTTCAACCGCCACTACATGGGCGATGCCGGCGTCTTTGTGCTGGCCATCGGCCTCGGCATCTGGCTGCTGCGCAAAGACCTCTGGGCGCACAAGAGCATGCTGCTGGCCGGCCTGGCCGCCACGCAACTGCATGCCCTCAACCACCTTTATGACGCCTTGTTCACCATTGGCGGCCTGGAGCATTGGCTGCGGGATGCGCTGCCCAACACCTTGATCGCCGGGCTGTACCCGTGGCGTTCTGGCTGGTATGGCGCGCCAACGCAAAAGTTGATAGTTGATAGTTGATAGAACGACACACAGCTCTCTATCAACTTGACAGTTCATAAACCGCCTTTGTTCCCTTGCTGCCAGAATCTGCTCGTTTTATCTGACCGGATGATAAAAGCTCGTGCAGCGCGAAACGAATACTGCCCTCGGTGTGCGCTGATAAGTGGGTAGTAAGCTGTTCTCGGGTGGCACTGCGGTTTTGTTCGAGGAATTCAAGAATGCAGAGGGTTAGTCCTTTGCGCGGGGCAACCGGCGCGGGGAGGGGAGTAAGTGAGGTTGGTTTCTCGTCGGTGGGTTCGAGGTGGAAGCGCTCCTGGCCGTCGGGGGCGGTTTCGAAGGTGGCGCGGGCGCAGAAGGGCTGGGGAGCTTTGAAGCGGGCTTTGAAGGCGGACAACTCGATGAGGGAATCGGCTGGTGCGGAGCGGATGGAGAGCATAAGGTCCACACCGGCGGAGATGGAGGAGGAGCCGCGGAAGACGCCATGGCGGTTGTTGTGGTGGATGACGATGACGGCGGCTTTGCAGCTTTCAGCCATACGGCGCAGGTTGAATAGCACAGGCTGGACCGAGCCGAGATTGTTCTCCCCGGAGTGCATGAGATTGGCCAAGGCATCGATGACGATGAAGCCAGAGCCGCGCCCTCGGGCGCGGTGGATGAGCTGTTCAGCGTCGGCGTTATCGCGAAAGTCATAACCCCCCAGAGAGATGAATTCGAAGGGCGTGGAAATATCTGCCCCATGAGCGTGGAGGGAAGCATTCAGCCGGTTCCAGAGCTGGTGCATGCCGGTCTCTTCGTCTACAAAAAGGACAGGGCAGGGATTGACGGCATGGCCAAGCCAGGGTTTGCCCATGGCAACGGAGACGGCCAGGTCGATGGCCAGGAAGGTTTTTTTGGACCCGGGATCGCCGACCAGCAGGTTGAGGCTGGGCTGGGCGAAGAGGCCCTCGACGGCCCATTCGAGCCTGGGCGGGTCGTGGAGGGCGTCTTTGGTGGCGTAGAGGACGCGATCCTTCTCGAGACGGTCTACTGAATTCTGCATGGCGGCAGCGACTTCCTCGACCATGGCGTAGTTGAAGGCGGAGACGGCGGCGACGAAGGTGTGCCAGCGGGAATGGCGGCTGAAATCGCGCATGCGGGTTACGGCGGCCAGGGCCTGCATCCATTCAGGCGGCAGATCGGGCAGCGGATCGGGGATGAAGGCGAACTGGACGGCCTGGCTGAGGATGCGGGCGGCGGCCGGGTTGGGAAGGTAGGGCTGGTCGGATTCGAGTGGTGCGGTGGAAAGTTGGTCGGACATTGAATCCCCTTAGCGAGTTGAAAGTTTGAGGTTTAAGGTTGGAGGCAACCCCGAGCCCGCCCAGCAAAGCCAGGCAGGGGTAGTTAAAGCATGAAAGGTTAGCCTTGTGGGCAAAGACGGAGCGCTGTCAAGGAACTTGAATTTAGAGGTCTTTTCGGACGATTGGATCTTTTTAGACTGGCAATCGGCACGGTGAATCCCATGTTTATGCATTCATCATGCTGACACGGAATTCCATAGACTGCATGGAGTTAATCAGCGCGGTTTTTAACTATTTGTGTTTTGTATGTTGTTGACGTTTTTGAACAGTTTCGCAACGCACCAACTTCGGATCCTCCTTGCTTATTGGATTTGCACCCAATTAACTTGTTATTTAGTAACTTGTTGTTTCGCTGACCCTGCTTTGTCTTTTAACGTTTTTTGATACGACTTCCAACCTGGGCACCAACCGGTGTGCCATTTCCATAAGCGACCCCATATTGATCCTGGAGTTGCCTCGGCTCTTTTACGAATTGCGCACGTTTCGCATCTATGAGTCGTCATCATTTCTCTTGGATTGAAAAAAGTTCGGGGAGGGAAGTTGTCTCCCCTCCCCTAGGGAAAGATCAGATGTAGCCGAAAGCCAGTGTTAGGCCAACACCGGCGACAACAACAAACAATCCCCAGTAAAGCAATTGGCTGGGTGTCTTTATCAGTTCAAGCATTGCCCACATCAGAACCAGGCCGCCCAAACTCTTCACTATCACCGCGGCGGTGATAGGTACAAGTGTCAAGATATACAAACCGGACAGGAGCACCAGGACAAACAAGATTTTGAGGGCAAGTGTTAGGCTTGCCTTCAGCTTGCTGTCGTTCACCAGCAAAGCTCCAAGGAAAACTAACAAAGTGATAGACGCAATGATGAAGTGGAAGGGTGTGTTGTTCATGATCGAGAAGTTCATTTTCATCTCTCCGAATCTCAAAGGTGAGAGGGCGACTCCCGCCCTCTCACCTCAAGGCAGTACTCAGGCGTTCTTTGTGTGGACAAAGGTCTCCTTTGTCCGCCAGAACTCGTCAGGATCCTTTTGCTCGCCGAACCCAGAAGCGTTGTCTAGCTGTAACAACACCTGGTTGATCGTCCCACTACCAACGCCGATCAATGTGCGGGTGGCATCATGGAGCCATGCTTCGGGTTTATTGAATGGGCAAACGCGTATGCAGGTTGCGCAATCCATGCCGTTTTCGGCCCATACTTGGTGACAAGCCGGAGTGTCGACAAACCATTTCTTAACACCGGGGTTGCTCGAGGTATGTACCGCATCGTAGGTGGGTTCAAACGTCTTTGGCCCGGTGGGGATAGCTACACCTGGACAGAATTCGGCGCACTTTCCGCAAACATTGCAGAATTCCTCCACGCCAAACCGAATAGGCTTATCGGGTACGAGCGGCATATCAGTGAAAACTTTAGCCAAGCGCACCCGAGGTCCGTATTTAGGTGTAATGAGCATTCCATGTCGGCCCAATTCACCCAGACCGGCATCAACCGCGAACGCGATGCTCATCCCTGTGCAGTTCCCGCTTGGGATTGCCTTGTAACCCAGCCCGCGGATGAATTCAGCCAGTGTTGCCGCTGTGAACGTCATCCGCGAATAGCCATCTCCAACGGCAGCTGAGGAAGGACCTGCGATTACAGTATTGATGCCGTCCTCGTCCATTTCAAAGGCTAAGGCGATGACATATTTCATGCCTTTTGGAATAACCAAAGTGCCATCTTCAAGCTCTGCGGGAGCATCGGCCTCCTCATAACGGATCGGTGCCGAGATCATGGGGCCCATAGTGGCAGTCCCACCTTTAGTGAACCGATTGGAATACAGCCAGCGTTCATCCAATTCGGCGATGCCGGCCATGGACGCGCCGTAGAACTTTGCTGCTGTTTTAACTATGCTAGAAGTTTCTTCGGGTGTCCATTTATCAGATTTCCACTGAGGTGAACCGTAAAGTTGAGCAGCAAAGCCACCTAATGGATTCCATGAGAACAAGCCATCATTAGATCCACCGACCGACCCTGCTGCTGAACCGAGTGTCGTGGCGACTGCCCACGCTGCTGTGTAGAAAGCATAATCCAACTGGGTAAACCCTTTGTCATTATTTTTCATGTGATTTGGAACTACGTTGGCAAAGGGTGCCTCCGCTTCCTGAATAATTGGATCCCATTGCTGACGGCTGAAGACTTCGTTTCTTTGATCAAAGCGTTGATACATCGCATCATCGACTTCATGAGGCGGTTCGCCTTCAGCCTGCTGGCGGATTAGGAATCCACCGTACTGATCCGGGGAGTAAAGCACGTCGCTTCCGCCCACACGCCCGACAACATGGGCCAGGGGCAGCGAGACTCCTGCCAAGCCGGCAAGCGTAAGGAAATCTCGCCGCGTCAACTTCTTATTTTCAGTCATCGTATTCTCCTTTCTTATCGCTTGGCGAACACGAAACGCCCGAGCAAAACGAACCAAATCACTGCGACGAGTCCCAGGATCAGCCCAGTTACGAGAGCACCCTGGGCAGCCCCTTCCCCAAGTAACACATGCAGCGCTTCAGCAGTGAATACTGCAAACAGCAAACCCAAAACAGTCAAGAGCCAATGCCACCATTGCACTTTGATCTTATTTTTCTGGGCAAAGTTGACCAGGAGCAACAAGACCACGGCGGCCAAGAATCCAATCAATAATGTGATAAGCATAGTTCCTTCTCCTTTCTGCTATCTACAGAGGGGGTAAGATTTTTTTTCGGATCTGGCAACAAAAACCTCCTCGATTTGGGTTTATGATTGTGTTGTTCTGAAAAGGGAACAAAAAAGCACCTCATAGTGAGGTGCCTCCTTCTCGCGAGGGATACACCCAAGAGTTCCTGGCTTCCAGGGTCCCTAGCCCCAGTCACAGTTGCGGGACAGCGCCGGTTTTCCACCGGCTTCCTCGTGGCTGTTCCCAGAGTAATCCGTTTTCACTTACCCTAGAAAGAGACTTTTGTTTGTGAAATATGCTACAAATGTCCCTTCTCCGTTGGGACAGGAGGGTAATTATGCACCTTTCAATGGGGGAGGTCCTCTGACTAAGATGAGGTTACCTATATTTTAGGTTGATCGCTTCTTGGTGTCGCGCATAAATGAACCCGAAATTACAGGCAAAAGTTCTTTTAGCAGAGGTGGGACTTTGGTTTGATAATCATCATTTTCAACGCACCACTTTTGACGACTCTGGCAATATGCAGTAGAGCCCTGAGCCAAAATAATGGTCAACGGAGCGCAAAACAATTTCTATAAAGACCCTGAACACCGCTATGGCAATCATTGACATCAACCCCGGTAAACAGGTCCGTGACAGATGGGATCGCCGTTTAGCTATTTTTGCCATAGCAACCATCATTCTCGCGTGGATGGCAGGTGCGTTGATAAACCATCGAGTACCTCCGGATTGCCGAACGGTCCTTCCGGAAGCGCAACTTTGTCGTCCGAGAGGTGAGTTCTATGAAGGTGTGATTTTAAATAGCGACCAAACGGAAACTGTCGTGGGATGGGCCGCCATTTCCGAAGCCAATGGTTATGCCGGACCTGTTCAAGTCATGTTGGGGATTGATCCGGCTGGCAAGGTAACAGGCATTGATGTGCTCTCACATACAGAGACTCCATCCTTCTATGAAAAGGTTGCCAATACAGATTTCTTTGAACAATTTGTTGGCAAGCAATCTAATGCACCATTCGTCCTTGGCAACGACCTGGATGGCGTAACGCGCGCCACCTTTACCTCTCGCGCCATCTCTGATGCAGTGCGCGAGGCTGGTTCTCTGCTCGCCGAGGAAAAAACGTCGTTGACAGTTGTTCGTGAACCTCAATCGATCAAATTTGGCTTACCAGAAATCGTCTTGATTCTGTTATACGCCGTAGGTTTCGTCGCCCATCGCGGCGGCTTCCGGTATAAAACCATCGTTCGTTGGGCGATGATGCTCACAGGCATGATCGTCCTAGGTTTTACATTCAATTTACCCTTCACCATTGCTCACTTCAATTCGCTCTTGATCGGTTTTTGGCCAGATTGGCATACTGATCTGTATTGGTTTCTCCTGGTAGGAGGAATATTATTTGTAGTCACAGTCGATAACAAGAATCCTTACTGCCAGTGGTTTTGCCCATTTGGCGCAGCCCAGGAATGCCTCGGCGCTATTGGCGGCGCCAAGCTGTATCACCCTGGCAAATATCGCTACCTGCTAAAGAACGTGCAGCGCTTCCTTGCATGGAGTGCCATCATTCTAGGAGTGCTTTTCCGCAATCCGGGTTTTTCAAGTTACGAGATCTTCGGAGCCTTGTTCTCCTTCAATGCTGCAACTCTGCAGTGGGTCGTACTGATCGTTATCTTGCTCCTTTCGCTGTTCGTCAAACGGCCATGGTGCGAATTCCTTTGTCCGATTGATCCGATTATCGATTTGATCCACGCCATCCAGCGTTGGATCCAAGAGGCTCTTCGAAAATGGAACAAAAAGCCAAACCCCGCAGCGGAATCATAGGCACGCTCACGCTTGTCCTGATCGCAGCGTGCATCTTGATGGTGTTGGTCTACCAAACCCAGCAGGTGATCGCCGTGATGATGCCTGGAGCAACTCCCACAATAATCCCACCTTCTACGGGTGATGGGAGGGGCATTGATATCGAAGAAGAAGATCATTCACTCGAGCCAACCCCAACCATGAACCTGCTAGCGCCGGGGTAAGAGATGACAACGAACCAAATTTCGAGACGAGATTTTCTGAAGATAACCGCTCTTACCGGAGGGGCAATAGCAGCTGGTGTTCTTGTTAGGCGAAAATTGGTTCAGCCAGTCTTTACCGTCAAAGAATCGCGCATCATGATGGGCACCACCGTTCAGCTCACTGTTGTTTCTGAGGATGAGCTGAAGGCGCAATTAGCTTTGAATTCCACTTTCTCCGAAATGAGCCGGCTGATCAAGTTGTTCGATCATCGTTTAACCGGCGGTCCAATATCCCTATTGAACAGAAATGGATATCTGTCCTCTCCACCCAAGGAATTGGTGGATGTATTTGCGCACGCCTACAAAATTTCGGAACTCAGTGGCGGCGCCTTCGATATCACCGTCAAGCCTTTGGTGGATGCGCGTTTCGCTGGTTTGCAGGTAAATGAAAGGCTTCTTTCCCTGGTGGACTATCGTTCAGTACACACCTCCGCCGACGAAATCCGCTTTAGGCGTCCAGATATGGAGGTCACCCTTGACGGCATTGCCCAAGGTACGGTTGTTGATGGAGCCGTGGCCTCTTTGAAGGCTTTAGGGTGCACAAACGTGCTTGTGGAAGCTGGCGGTGAACTGCTGGTGAACGGCTTGCCTGCATCGGGTGCCGGCTGGCAGATCGGCATAACCCATCCTCGCCCCGAATTAGTAGCTGGAAACCTAGTCTTATTCACATTGACAAGCGGTGCTGCCGGAACCTCGGGTGACTATTACCAACCACTCAGCCCGGATCGAGTAGAGCACCATGTTGTTGATCCTCGCTTGGGCTGCTCGCCCACCGAGCTTGCAAGCGCCACGGTGGTCGCGCCAGATGCCACCAGCGCGGATGCTCTAGCGACCGCGGTAATGGTCATGGGGACAAAGGCCGGTTTGGCCTTGATCAACTCGCTGGAATCAATTGAAGCACTCGTGGTGACCAAAGATCTTGAGGTGAAAAAAACGATGGGCTTCCCCACTTTTTAGTTTGGAAGGATAGCAATGACCAATGTCCGTGCGACTGGCACATTTGAAACCGCGATGGGAGAGTTGGGCGCGCGGGTGCTGGCAGCCTGGCTAGACCGCGACAGTTAAGCGCGGCGCAAACATAAGGAAGGCCTGGAAAATCTCAACACGCGCTCGGCGAGCGGTATGATGAATTTCCGGTTTGAACATTACTAAATCCATATCCTGCGGCTAAGGTTCGCTCTCCAAGCGGAGAGCACCTCGCGAAGCTGGTGTGAATCCAGCGCTGACCCGCAACTGTGATCCACCTTTGGGTGGAAAGCCAGGCCGACAAACCTTAGCTCGTTCACCCATCCTCGCGGAAAGGGAGGTGGAACGTCGTGTGTGATCCTTAATTACCCACAAACGTTTTCACTACCCCCTGCTCAAGGCAGGGGTTTCTTTTTACAACGCCGATGTGAAAAGATACTTGTTTGAATATTTGACGATTAAAAGAGAAAGGGATAAATGAGCAAACGAAGCAAAAAAACAAACCTTCCAGTATTGCTAGCTGCTACTGCATTACTTCTTGCTGCCTGCAGTCCTGCCACTGTTGTCGAACCAGCAGCAACTGAAGCAGTTGAGATGTCTCAACCTGTTGAGGGGCAAGACGTTGAAGATCGGCCCGGTGAAGACGCCACAGCAGTTGCCGATGTAATGACTTTCACTGACGATCTCGGGCGAACCATTACACTCGATGGTTACCCCCAGCGTATCGTCAGCACTGCCCCATCTCTCACGGAAATGCTCTTCGCCATTGGCGCAGGAGATAGGCTGGTGGGACGTGATGATTTCTCCGTCTATCCCGAAGAGGCAATGGCGGCTCCGAGCTTTGGCAGCCTCTTCGCTGATTTCCCTGCTGAAGCCATCTTGGCTATGGAACCTGACTTGGTGCTGGCTGCCCAGATCCTTTCGCAGGATCAGGTCCAGGCCATGGAAGACCTGGGCTTGACGGTTTATTGGCAGGCTAACCCGACATCTTTTGAAGAACTCTACGCGAATATCGATGACCTAGCAGCCCTGGTGGGCAAGGCGGAGGAGGCCGACGCTCTCAATGCTGACCTGGCCGCCCGAGTAATCGTGGTACTTGAGACCATCGCGGCAGCTGATACCGCGCCAGTGGTGTTCTATGAGTTGGATGGCACCGACCCCAGCAACCCCTGGACGGCAGGCGCTGGAACCTTCGTTGACCTCGTCATCACTCAGGCTGGAGGCTTAAATGCGGCTTACGCACTTTCAGGCGATTTTGCGCAAATCAGTGTGGAAGCCTTGATCGAGGAAAACCCCGAATACATAGTTTTGGGCGATTCCGATTTTGGTATGACCCCTGAGATAGTTGCTGCGCGGGGCGGGTGGGACGTCATGCTGGCCGTCGTAGCAGGAAACATCTTACCCTTCGACTCGAACACGCTCAGCGTGCCTGGGCCGAGGTTGGTCGATGGTCTTGAGGCGATGGCTCGAATCATCCATCCGGAACTGTTTGAGTAGGTGACAAGGACAAGGGAGCGCCTTGCAAAAAGGCGCTCCCTGTTGGTGACAATGAAAAAAATCGGGCTGTTCTATATAGCAGTAGTCACATCCATGTTTATCGCCTTGGCTCTGAGCATTACGCTGGGGGCGGCCAATATCCCAATTCGCACCGTGCTCGCTGTGCTCTGGTCGCAGATCCCGGGTGCTAATGTTGTTGGTGATTGGGCTGAGTCCGTGAGCACAATCTTGTTGCGCGTCCGGCTGCCACATACGATCCTGGTAGCGCTGACCGGTGCAGCCTTGGCCGGCAGTGGAGCAGCTTACCAAGGCTTGTTCCGCAACCCGCTGGCGGACTCGTATTTGATTGGCGTAGCTTCTGGCGCGGGATTGGGCGCGGTTATCGCCCTGTCCTTACCGTGGGCGAGCGCGCAGTTTGGGCTGTACCTGATCCCGGTGGCTGCCTTCATTGGGGCGATCCTTACTGTTGCGATTGTTTATAGTCTCGCGCGCGTCAATGGCTATGTCCCATTGACTACCCTGTTGCTGGCCGGGGTTGCCGTCGGCGCGTTCGCTTCTGCCTTGACTTCCTTCTTCATGCTGCGCAGCAACGAGCAGGTGGTGCGTGCCTTGGCGTTCCTGCTGGGCGGTTCGCCTGTGAGCGGATGGGAACCAGTCATTGCTGTTCTACCTTACATGCTTCTTGGCTTAAGTTTGCTGGCGATATCCGGCCATCCTTTGAATGTATTGCAATTCGGAGAAGATCAGGCGCGGCAAATGGGACTGAATGCCGGCCGAGTCAAGACCTTCCTCATCATCGTAGCCTCACTGACCACGGCAGCAGCGGTTTCGTTCTCAGGGGTGATCGGTTTCATTGGGCTTGTCGTTCCCCATCTTTTTCGCCTGCTGTGGGGCTCAGATTACCGTCACCTGATACCGCTTTCGATGCTTGGCGGCGTGACGGCGCTGCTGGTCGCTGACGTGATCGCCCGCACGATCATCGCTCCCCAATCACTTCCAATAGGCATTGTCACCTCATTGGCTGGGGCGCCTTTCTTCCTTTGGATTCTTCGGCGCGCAAAACGCGAAGTGTTCTGGTAAATCATGCTTAAGCTTCAGTCTTTGGTTGTCTCCTACGGGAATAAAGAGGTCTTACATGACATTTCTTTCGAAGTTAGTCCAGGAGAAGTTCTTGTCGTTGTAGGTCCAAACGGATCTGGCAAGTCCACTATGATACGGGCGGCATCCGGAATACTGCCTGCAACGGCTGGCAATATCTACTACGGCGACCGCGATCTGACGAGTCTTTCAGAACGAGAACGCGCAAGGTTGATTTCCGTGGTTCCTCAAGCAACTCAACTGGGCGGAGCTTTCACGGTCGAGCAGACTGTTCGGTTGGGAAGGACGGCATCCATGGGTTGGCTTGGTGTCCCCAGCAAGAGGGACAGGAAATTGATTGACGCATCACTGAAACAGACGGATTTGGTGCCGTTTATTGATCGCCGCATTGCCGATCTCTCCGGTGGAGAACAACAGCGCGTGCTTGTGGCCCGTGCCCTGGCCCAGGATTGCCCGGTGATGTTACTAGATGAGCCTACCAGCCACTTGGATCTGCAGCACCAGATTCATCTATTAAAGCTGGTTAGGTCTCTGGCAGTGCAAAAGAATCTTGTCGTTCTGATCACATTACACGACTTAAACATGGCAGCCCTTTTTGCGGATCGCGTTGCTCTGCTGGTCAGCGGAAAAGTGAAAGCGATTGGGAAACCGCAAGAAGTGTTGACTGCGAGAAACATAAAAATTTCTTATGGTATAGGCGTAGAGGTAACCACCTATCCTAGGGATGGGCGCCAGTTGATCTTGCCTCTAATTGATTAATGGGGTTTCGCCTGACAATGACCGAGCGAGGCGCCGGCTTCATTATCACCCGAGGAAGACCTCCCACAAATTGGTACCTCATTTTATGGGCAATCCCGGTTGAACCGCCTTCCCTATCACTTGGGTGCAATTTGAGTGCAATTGGCTCCCTGCGAGCAGATGAAAATGAGCGGCAGGCGCTAGGCGAGATCGAAGCGGCCGAGGTTCATCACCTTGTTCCAGGCCGCCACGAAGTCCTCGACGAACTTCTCCTTCGCATCCGCGCTCGCATAGACCTCGGCCAGGGCGCGCAGCTGCGAGTTCGAGCCGAAGACGAGATCGACGCGGGTGCCGGTCCACTTGACCTTGCCTGAGGCGCGGTGGCGACCTTCGAACACGTCCGCGGCGGCCGAGGTCGGCTTCCACTCCGTGCCCATGTCGAGCAGGTTGACGAAGAAGTCGTTGGAGAGCACCTGCGGCTGCTTGGTGAAGACGCCGTGTTTCGCGCCGCCGACGTTGGCTGCCAGCATGCGCATGCCGCCGACGAGCACCGTCATCTCGGGCGCGGTGAGCGTCAGGAGTTGCGCCCTGTCGACCAGCAGCTGCTCGGCGGCGACCGCGAACTTGCCGTTCAGGTAGTTGCGGAAGCCGTCGGCGATCGGCTCGAGGACCGCGAAGGACGCGACGTCCGTCTGCGCCTGCGAGGCGTCCATGCGTCCGGGCCTGAACGGCACCTTCAGGCTGACGCCGGCCTTCTTCGCCGCCTGCTCGACGCCGGCGCAGCCACCCAGAACGATCAAGTCGGCCAATGAAACCTTCTTGCCGAACTCTTTCTGGATCTTTTCGAGTTTCTTGAGGACCTTTGCCAACTCAGCCGGCTGATTGACTTCCCAGTCCTTCTGCGGCGCGAGCCGGATGCGCGCGCCGTTGGCGCCGCCGCGCTTGTCGGAGCCGCGGAAGGTGGACGCCGACGCCCAGGCCGCAGACACGAGCTGCGCCACGGACAGCTTCGAGGCAAGGATCTTCTTCTTGAGGTCGGCGATCTCCTTCTCGCCGATCAGCTTGTGGTTGAGCGCAGGAATCGGGTCCTGCCAGATCAGCTCTTCTTGCGGCACTTCCGGTCCCAAGTAGCGGGTGCGCGGGCCCATGTCTCGGTGGGTCAGTTTGAACCAGGCGCGGGCGAAGGCATCTGCGAAGGCCTGCGGGTCCTCGAGGAACCTGCGCGAGATCTTGCCGAACTGCGGGTCAAATCGCAGCGTCAGGTCGGTGGTCAGCATGGTGGGCTTGTTGAACTTGCCCGGCACATGCGCATCGGGAATGATCTCCGGCGCGTCCTTGGCCACCCATTGCTTGGCGCCGGCGGGCGACTTGGTCAGCTCCCATTCGTACTTGAACAGGTTCTCGAAGAAGTTGTTGCTCCACAGCGCGGGGGTCTTGGTCCAGGTGACTTCGAGGCCGCTGGACACCGTGTCGGCGCCGTGCCCGGCGCCGTAGTCGCTCATCCAGCCCAGGCCCTGCGCTTGCAGCGGTGCGCCTTCCGGATCCGGACCCTTGTGCGATTGCGGGGCGGCGCCATGGCACTTGCCGAAGGTGTGGCCGCCGGCGATGAGGGCGACGGTCTCCTCGTCGTTCATCGCCATGCGGTCGAAAGTGGTGCGGATATCCTTGGCAGCGGCCAGGTAGTCGCCGCTGGCGTTCGGGCCTTCCGGATTGACGTAGATCAGGCCCATGTGGGTGGCGCCGAATGGCCCCAGGTCCCGATCGCCGCTGAAGCGCTTGTCGACGCCCAGCCAGGCGATCTCCTCGCCCCAGTTCACATCGTCGTCCGGCTCCCACACATCCGCACGACCGGCGCCGAAGCCGAAAGTCCTGAAGCCCATCGACTCCAGCGCAACGTTGCCGGCGAGGATGATCAGGTCGGCCCAGGAGAGCTTCTTGCCGTACTTCTGCTTGATCGGCCACAGGAGCCGGCGCGCCTTGTCGAGGCTGACGTTGTCTGGCCAGCTGCCGAGGGGCGCGAAGCGCTGTTGCCCCCGGCCGCCGCCGCCGCGGCCGTCGGTGACGCGGTAGGTCCCGGCGCTGTGCCAGGCCATGCGGATGAAGAAGGGGCCGTAGTGGCCGAAGTCCGCCGGCCACCAGTCCTGCGAGTCGGTCATCAGCTTGACCAGGTCCTTCTTAAGCGCCTTGTAGTCAAGACTCTTGAATTCCTTGGCGTAGTCGAAACCTTTGCCCATCGGGTCGGATTTCGAGGAATGCTGGCGCAGCAGCTCCAGCCGCAGCTGATGCGGCCACCAGTCGCGGTTCGTCCTGCCGACGCCGGCAATGTGGGTGAACGGGGATCTTGTTTCGGTGGACATGGTTCTCTCCTTCGGTTGTGCGCAATTGACCAATCGACATTGCACGCCTGCGGCGCGCAGATGTAAAAGCGTTTGATCCTCAGATGTCGATCGGCACCCCCTATCCATCGGGAGGCTCACACCAAAGGGCTGGTTGGCGTCTGCTGACTCGCCATTTCCAACGATAGTCCGTCGAGCGAGTGGCAGTCGCGCCGAGCGCATTCGATTCGCTGGCGGTGTTCCACATGCGGACGTACATATTGAGAATTATTCTCCGGGAATGATTCCCAACATCCCGTATTATGTAAGCAGTTACTTACTCAACACATGATGTTTATTATAACTAACCATTATTTTTGTTTATAGCTATCCTTAGCGCATCAATTTGATATTCCAGATCTGAATAAATGCCTTTAGTAATTCTTGATGGTGTTAGAAGCCCGTCCTCGTTTTCTTGGACAAAAAGTTCATGAAGGACGTTAGTTGAAGCCGGAGACGGCGGCGACGAAGGTATGCCAGCGGGAATGGCGGTTGAGATAGCGCATGCGGGTTACGGCGGCCAGGGCCTGCATCCATTCGGGCGGCAGATCGGGCAGCGGATCGGGGATGTAGGCGAATTGGACGGCCTGGCTGAGGATGCGGGCGGCGGCCGGGTTGGGAACGTAGAGCTGGTCAGATCGGAGCGGTGCAGCGGAAATTTGGTCGGACATTGAACCCCGTAGCGATTTGAGAGTTTAAGGTTGAGGGTTGAAGGTTACCCCGACCCCGCCGAGCCACGCCAGGCAGGGTAGTTAAACATGAAAGCTTGGCCTTGTGGGGTAAGACAGCCCGCTGTCAAGGCACTTGATATGAGGGTTCTTCTAGGACGACGGGAGCTTTAGACCGGCAATCTACGGGGTGAATCTCCTAATGTTATGCGTTGTTAAGGCTTGAAATACCGTTGGCTGCGGCCCTCGTTACCTATGGGATAATGAACGGCGAGGTCCGTAGATCAGGGTAGAGCGACACATTAAGCGCTTGGTTCAAGGTTCGAATCCTGATAAACAAAGTGGCCCAGATTGACAAATCCTCCAATTACGGCGGTTGAACTCCTTAGTGGGTGAAAATTAATAGCGGAGCAAAGTAAAAAAAACTTTCTTGAAATAAATAGGGGGAACTCAGTTGTAAAGCAGCGTTCTCACTAGTTTTTCATCAATTTCACCAAACCTTCCGACTCCTTGGTTTGGCTTGCACGCCGCACCTCTAACACAGATTACATCGACCCCAGTCTTCCATAGTTGCACAATTTCTTCTTGGCTGATTGAACCTGCGATCCACGCTTCCCTTCCTATTGAATGCAATGTTTCTACAAATGAAGCAATTTCGCTTACGGGACAATAATCAAGCAATCCCTGGCCCTTTGACTTATCAAATGTGTCAACTAAGAGTCCATCAGCATTTATCGATTGGACTAATTTCTTTCCCTGCGAAAATGGGTCGAAGATTTCCCTTAGCTCAGTGTCGACGAATACTGCAGGGAATAGTCTCTTGTCTGGAAACCAGTGCTTAACCGTTCTTATAATGTTTCTACCCAAGTAAATTGCGGGCTCAATTGAAAGTTCGGCTAGCCCGAACTTAATCAAATCAGCGCCGGCTGAGGCTACACCTAAAGCTGCCAGACAAGAATTGGATCGGTTGGATTGAATTTCACCTATGTTTGTAGAAACCTGAATTTCCTTGGCTCCACTCCTGGTTGCTTCTTCAACCACGGCAAAAATATTTAAGGGGTATGGGGTACCTAACGCTGAGGCTGGATATTCCACATCTACAATATGGGCTCCACCTCTGATCGCAGTTTCGGCTTCCTTTGGACCACGAATACTAACAAGCAACCTTTGCTTCACTTGAGCTCCTTATTGAGATCTATTGGGATGCGCTTATACGATACGCGGAAACCCATTGTTATGAGCGCTTGTGTGACTGTTCTCAAGGTTACCTTGCTAAAGAAAGGAAGCTTATCTACAAGATCCTCGTCCAAATCAAGATCCCATTCGTCGATTATGCCGAAGACGATCTCAAACTTCTCAAAACCAGGCCTATGATCATCAATCAGCGTGAGCATTGCGTTTCGACTCTCCTCAAGCCCAAATTTCCGTTTTTTGACCACCGAAGCTAGTTTCTTTTTGGCTTGAGTTCTAAATTCCGGGTTAGTCATTAAAAGGCTTCCGGAAACAAATCCTTGAGAAAACAAATGACTCAGAGAGGACGAAGCTAACTCGCGCTTTACGTGAATGAAATAGCCGCGGTGATCCAAAAGGTCGCAAATTTCAACCGAGGTTGTTCGGCTAGGGATTGTTACTACGTTTTGCCTATCCAACAGTAACAAGTTGGCGCTTACCGCGGCCAGCTCGTTGTATTCTTTCTCCTCTTGATACTTTTTCTTGCCATCAACAATATCAAAAAATGAGTTTGGAAGATCAATCTCTGGTGTCAATTCATCAATTTCAGAGATAAATTCGTCAAGTCGGTCTAAATATTCTTGAGCAACCTCATGGAAGACGCTGCCCTCCAAGAGAATTTTTCTTTCTTCATACGTTATCTCCCCCGTAAGGCATTCAAAAACCGTCCATTCCCTTTGCTGACCGCCATCCCTTAAGGTAACCACAGCCTTGTGTTCCTTCAAGACCACCATCGTCAATGGAACTTCGTCTGCTTCGAGTTGATCAAGAAAACCTGCTAAATCCAAATCAAAGAACCGATCGTCGGTGTTTGTAAATTCAATATGCTGGATGGCGCCCAGTTCAACGTAATCGGGCAGCGCAAATGTAAATTTGTCCCTTCTCTCATCTAATAGGCTGGCAATCAATAAGCCCTCAAGGATGGTTATTAAGCCGGGATCAGAGATGAAGGTAACGTTATCAATCCACGCGAAACGCTCTTGATATCTGTTGCTCTGATAATCGCGCTCCAGTCGTTCGCAAAGACTACCGAGCTCTCTAAAACTTGTAATCGGATTGATACCAGCGGCGTCGCCCCCAGAAACAATTGTTCCTAGACCATCTGTATCAATGGGTCTTCCTGTTATTGACCTAAGTACGTCCGCGGAAACGTCTACACCGAAGGCTTCAAATTCCGTGCCCCTACTTGCCTGCTTTATAGTGTGAACTGTGTTATCTGAAATAGACTTCGCCGCTATCTCGCGAACCCGACCTCCGGACCTAGTGTCTTGCTCCGCGTATACTGAATTTATGACTAGCCTTAGACCGAAATTTTTGAGGATCACATCAGGTCGCACTAGATGACGGCCAAACCCAAAGGCGAACGCAAAGCATATACCCTCCTCTCGAGGGAGCCTTACAAACAAAACTGCGCTTACAGTGGCGCTTTCAGGAATATCGGGGAAATTACCAAAACCGGTTCTCAAAAATTCAATCCAGGATGGCAACGTTTCAACGGGTTGACCCATGAATAGCCTTGCTTGGAAAGGAACTCGCCTTGTTAGCCGGTACTCAGTGACCTCGTGATCCGGTTTGAGTAGCTCTCTATAATTCCTGAAAGCGAATCCATGGGTCTGGTCTTTCAAACGGTAAACCCTAAACTTTTGCCGAGTCAAAATTCTCTCTTATTTGCTAATAAAGACATCAAGAACCCTGATCTTTGTTAACTTTGACCTGTTTATCATTGTATAAGCCCATTTTACCTATTTCTTTGGACGAGAACTATACTGACTTACGGCGAAGGTGATCTTATCAGATCGTTTTAGCTGGGTTAAATGGTTTCTTGAAGTGTAAATTTCATCTTCGATAAGGACAAGATCTCTGGCAAATTCATCTGGAGTTTGGACAGCTTGTAACGTAAATAGAACTTCGGCGTGGCAATCGCGCAACCTTCTTCCAGAACCACACGGGCATTTTTTATGACCGCGATAACTGCCGGCCGCTAACATTCTAATTAGCTGAACTACCGCTCTTTCGTTGTCTAACCCAAATTCCTTAAAATAGTCTTCAAGAATCCCTCTGCCACCGTGTGAAAGCTCACCAAAGGGCAAAATTCCGTACTTCTCTTTGTAAGAAAATTGATACAGGTAAGGTAAGAAGCAGTTCTGAAAAAAACCCGTTAGGGTAGGGTGTTCTCTAAATCTCTTTTTTACGCCCAGGGGTGCTCCCAGGCATAAAGAGCCATCTTTGAAATGGTGATAACTTGGAGGAATGCGTTTTCCAGTCTCCCAAGCCTTAGGCACGCTAGCCTGATCTTGAGAAGGTATCACGACGTTGATTTTATAAATGTCGTGGATTGGTTCGTAATTCAAGTATTGAGCATGAATTCTCCAATCCCCATTTAGTTCAGCTTGGCCCGACCCAGTCGAAGTGAAATCAAATTTCGAATCAAAATAAACGTGCTTAAGGGCTTCAAATTCTTCCTCGATTACTTTTTCGTTATCCGCCATTTGGTTTCCAGGGCCGCGACGGGTTCTGAATTTTAAACACTGGGGGAACTCTGGCCGCACGATCCCAGTTTGGTCCCTGATCGAAGCCTAAGTCCACAAAAGCATCTTTGCTGACACTTTCGCCAAAAATCCGATAAATAATGGTTTGCGCGTCCTGAACACTTATGCAACTGACAACACTTTCAAGATCTTTAATCAACTTTGCTAGCCAAGAATAAAACGCTTCCTTTTGTTTAGGGTGTAGAGCCCATTTATCCGCAAAATTTTCTTTTGGATTCACTGGATTAGCGATCCAGTCAACTCCGCCGACCGTTGTGATGTGGCTAGGCATCTCTTTTGCCATTCCTAGAAGGGAGACAAACAAATCTCCTTCATTTTTGTACGCATGAGCCGCGAGCGTAGTGATTAATATCCCTGCGGGTTTGTCGTTTCGGTTTTTGTCAAACTCAATATCCCTGTTTCGTTTCATCAGTTGTACAGTCTTTTGTAGAGTGGTTTTCACTAAATGCTCAGGAACCTGCTCGATCTGTTTAAATTCACGAGCTGCTATTACTTTGCGAACCTCTGAAAATTGAGGCTTCATTCGGCTTTTAAACCACTCCGCATATCCCTGGGGATCGCTATCTTTCCAGCCCTCCAATTCTTTATCGGGAATCTTAATTGCAGTCCCTGAACCTGAAGGTTTTGCAGGCAAAATATCCAAATGAAATTGCCGGGCATAGATTAATCGCCAACATCGCACTTTTTCTTTAAGAATTTTTCGATAATCTTCGTTTTCAGCTAGTCGCTCTCCCACCAGCTGTTTTAAATGCTTCGGTGATGTTTCTAGACCGAAAAGCTTGAAGACGAGATCAATGTCATAATCTTCCCCCGAGATTGGCTTAACTGAGGTTCCCAGTAAGAAAGACCCTTGAGGGAAAATCAGGGGGCTATAGCTAGCGAGCTTGGACCCTGGTGCGTCAAGCCATTTTCCCACGGCTGCAAATTTATTCAGTGCGTTTTGGTATCGCGTTTGATCAAGATCGAGCTTGTTAGCAATCTCTGCTAATATTTTGTTCAGGTCCACAGAAAGGTTGAGGTCATTTTTTCTCCTTAGTTCAAGTAAACGGTTGAATAGAAACCACCCCGCTTCTTGTTTTGATCGTAGATTTGAAGGGGCAAATCCGCTTTCGCCTGACGGTAACGACCCATTGCAACGCATGCGGATATGGGGGCTGCCGGAAAAACATGGAGGGTTTGCTTTTGGCCATGGCTAGCTTTTATTCGATTTAGCAATCTTCGATACTGATTTGCGAATAACTGCAGTTGTACCGGGGACCTCAGGTGGTCGTTTTTTGAATGCCCGTTGGCAATGGCCGTGATTTTCCAAATTGAAACCCTCCTCGTGCCCAGGGCATCATAAATTCGATCATTTGTAATATCCGCACTTAGTGAGACATTGAGAGCGATTAATTCGTTGTCTTCATCCGGCTCCAGGACTGGGTAATCAAAATCTTTTGGAGCCTCCAGCCAATTCCAGGTAAGTGGGTTCCTGTGAAGCTGGTAGATATCTACGGGATAAACATCAGCGAACAAGGACCCTAGTTTTATCAATAGGGGAATTGGGGCAAACGCAAATATGGAAAAATGGCTTTTGCTCCCTGTTTCGAGTAGAGGCATTACTTTAATTGCAAATTGCCGTTCAAGATACTTAATCTCATTTTTCCAGTAATCGGAGTCGTGATCAGCAATTGGGTTATTCAAAATGCCTAATTCAATAGGTTGTTGGTTTGCCGGAAAACAATTTGGAAGCAAAGCCTGGGCGGCTGTGTGAAAATCTAACGCGGGATGTAATTGGCCCACATTGCTTCTGTAGAAAACTAAACTGCTTCGGCGGTCAGGGTTGACGCTTGTTTGAAGAAGAATTCGATCTTCATGTTCTTTTTTCATTTGTCTTAGATCGTCGCTCGAATAATTTTTAGCTTTTCTATCAATCATCCGATGGTGTTCTAGGCACAAAAGCATTAGGTTTTCAATATTGTTGCAGTAAGGCCGATCTTCCGACACATCTTCATTCCCTCGAGGACCATTTGCCCTGCGCCCGATTATGTGCGCAATGTCGGCAAAGTTGAGTTCGGTCTGTGTCAAATCGTCGCGATAGACAAGTTTTCCACAGCCTCGCAGTTCACATCGCCCGGCGCTTTTCCCCCAGAGGAGGTGCCTTACAGGTTCATCAATATTTTTTACTTTTTCTTTCGCCACAGCTGACCTCAATTTCGCGTATTTATACCATAATGTTAGCTTACAGTGCTTACAATTGACCCAAAAAAAAGCGGTTCTATAAAACCAACTGTTTTTCCTCACTCTTAGGATAAAGTTCTCCGATTCGGATTCGGGCAACAACAGGGTTTACCTGAAAGACGCCTGCCACATGGTTTATTGCATGATCGCGCTGGGCACCGGGGAGGACAGCTATTCCGAGTAGACCCTGATTTTCAAGAAATGGGATCATGCACTTAGCAACAAGCGGCTTAGGTAGAAGAAGGGCGGCCATGCATTGGTTTGCCTGGTATTCCCACCACTTTCCATCGTAACGCTTTCTTGTACTAGGGCTGGGTTCACCTTGGTTGCGACAAAGAATTTTCGTCGAATTGACATCTTCGTCGTTGAAAAGGGGCGAACTCTGGGCAGCTAGTGCAAACAGATAACTGTGGAGAAGACCATGACCAGCCTCATGGCCCAAAGTTGTGTTTAAGCGGTATTCCGCGGTTTTTGTGCCTTCTTCGCTGAGGGCCCTCGATACTACAATTGCTTGAACACCATTTTCCCCGAACTCAGTGTATCCAAGTACATCTTCAGGGAGATCGTTGTAAATCGGTGTCACATTGAACTTGCGCTCTATGAATCGGTCAATGCGCACAGGGCTTGGCGCATCGGGGTAAAGCTTCGCAGCCTGCAGTTCGTCGATACAAATACGCTCGATTTCCTCGCTTTTGAAGTAAGGCCGTTCCAGAAACGGACCAGCTGCAGCCCTCAAAGTCTTCATTTCTCTCGTTTTGCCCTCTTGCCCTTACTTTCAGCGAGCTGTATCAAATCTTCAGGCGTAACATTTTTACCAACCACACTTCTGAATGCCAGCCCGAACGCCGGATTATCGCTTGCCAAGCGCTTTATTTCTTCGACTGGCACCCGGGTATCAAATTTGCGTAGCTCCTCATGTGATGTTTCTAAAATTTGAGCCATTCTCACCAGTACTCTACCAGACGGGTAACGGCGACCCAGTTCTACGTCAGAAACGAACGCTGCCGATAGGCTAAGAGTCTTTGCAAACTCACGAAGAGATAAGTCCTTCGCTTCTCTAAGCTCTCGGATTCGATCTCCAAGTGTCTTCATGGGGCGTGTAAGCCCCATAAGCTTACACCAAACCCCATTGCTCTGTCAAGGGAGTATGAGGTGATTGGGGGTCCTGCTACTGCACCCACGTGGCACACAACCCTTCTGTATGACGCAAAGAAATACACTCTGGGCAGTCTTTCAAGGCCTTGTCAAGCTCACATCGTTCTGAATCAACTCGGGTTTGCTCTGCTAGCTAGCGAATTACAAACAATTGGACAAGAGTCTATTCTGTGTAGCACACTAGTTCATCCTCATGAAATTCGATCAACCCGTAATATCGACTTGGACAAACTCAACCTGATCGATTCGCCATTCCTCTTGCCCATTTAAATAAATAAGGACGATTTTTACCAGCCACAACTCTTGGTGCACACCTTCTTCGTCTGAGACAGTTGTGTATATCTCGATCCAGGTACTGCCACCGCGGTTGTCGAATTGAACCTCACCGTCAAATACTCGTGTAATTTCGATTTCACTACGTTTCGACCAAAACGTGGTGAAATTTATCCAGCGATCTTCCCGCTGCATCCAAGTCTGCAACCTGGGTGTCATAAGATCTAGTAACAGTGAGAAATCGTTGCGGTCAATATAGGCGCAGAATTTCTCTACAATATTCCTAAACTCTTCTTCAACTGTCAGCGGCGGAACAGGTGTAGGAGTTGGGGTAGGAGTTGGGGTAGGAGTTGAGGTTGGGGTGGGTGATAAAGTTGGATATGGAACGGTTACTACTGGTTGTGAAACCCAATCGTCAATTCTCCTTTTAATAAAATCACCAAAACCATTAATGCCGAATAAAATAAAACCTGTGAAAATCAGCAGGGTCATGAAGTAAGGAAAAGCCTTATTACTCTTGGTTTCCCTTTTAGCCCCAATAGAATTTTGGAAAAAGATTAGAGCAATGATACAAACAAGCGCACCTCCAACCGCGATATTGCGAATTGCCCCGTCGTTTAGTTGCTCAAGATAGTCGTTTATGGCTGGGGATAGTCCCTTTTCCAGGATGGCCGACGATACAATTAATAAAGCAGCCACTATCGTGAAACCACCAAAGAAAAAGTTAAAGAATATGCTAATCGGGGCAGACCGCATACGCCTCCCGCGTTTCAAAGTACCTTGGGCATCGGGATTAAACCAACCTGTCACTGTAAAAACCCTGGTAGACCAAGTGGCTAAGGATGTTAGGGAAACAAGGATTAGTTTTTTGTTTTTATCAAAGGAAAGCTGCATGGGGTTTAGCTCCTCTTGATGTTCCCTTCTCTAGTTTCGTGAAAACGACTAAATATTCTCTTACAAATCCTGGTGCAAGGAAAAATTCTATTGATGGTTTGTTTCCTTCTATTGAAATAAGTTGGCCGACCCCCGAATCTATGGGTTGGGAAACGATCGGTATTTTTACTCTTCCCGACTTGTTTGTAAGATAAACCAGACGTTTTTCGCAATAGGAAGAGGCGATTGGAATACCAGGCGCGGGTTCGACCCCGATTTCTGCTATAACAACCAAGTTAGCGACGGTGCGATAGCTAAAAGGGTACCCGGTCGGTCCGGTTTCTGTCCAAGTCCGTGATGGATAAACGCAGATGTCCCACTCAACCGGTTTAAATAGAACTCGAGGCGCATGAATCGCAATCGGGTTCGTACTTTGGGCAAATTTCGAAGAGGACGCTAGCCGGGTAGCCATGAGACGCATCTCTGATTCCTATATCCGAGAACACGCCCATGTAATTAAAGTTACGGGATTTGCATAATATTAATCTTTGACTTAGCCGAATCGCTTGGTTTTGGTTGACCGCTCTCTTTCTCTAAATTCGTAGTAGGAAACGCGTTTGATTTCGAATTTTGACTTGCCCTTCGCCAACCACCTGTTGATCCATCCAATCATACTTGTCGCACTTTTTTCAGGGTCTGAGGTCTCTGAAAATTGCTCGGCTAGGACAGAAAGTGGCACTATGTTCTTTTTGCTTGATTTGAAGGCATTCCATATCCTGTCCACCCTTACCTGCCGCCTTCCAGGTACTCTTTTTTCACCCAAGCTCAGTTCCGCGAGGATCGGCCGTATTTCAGAGAAAATTTCATCTAGCTTGGGTGGCTGGTTTTTTATCACAGGGGACTTAAGGGATTCGTCAATCAGCATGTTTAAAGCTATGCGTATCTGGCTTTGAATAGCGCGGAAGTCTGAAATCGGATCTTTCGACGTTGCCGAAATTTGTATCGAAAAGGTATCCGTTGTTCCAGCCGAATTGGTTGCCCTTACTGCCTCAATCTCCTCTACAACAATTTGCAGGTAGGCTTTTGTACCCGTTTCTTTGACCATTAGCGCCTCATGAGAAAGCTCCCAATTGTTAGGTATTTTCCCTATTATAGTACCAATTGCTGCCTAGGTGCCGGCCCGGCGCGAAAAAGGAGCCCTTTGCAAGAAAATTGGATTTGCATTATATTTCGCCCGATGATAGACTCCTCAGATGGTGCGCGATGGCGTGGTGGCTTACTCTGCGTTAGTTCGCGCCTATTGGCGTTAACAAAGAGGGTTATATGAACTCAAAAGAAGATCTCAACTTTACTGAAAAAGGTCCGATTCCAAGAGCGGTCTCTGTAATACCGGTTGAGGTGAACTACAAGCCGATTACCCCTGCAGAAACCGTAATACCTTGTGGCTGCAAAGAAGGAAAGATTCTACAGTGGGGAAAGTTTTCCCACATGATCTACACCATTCATGGTGAGCAGATGGAGATAAAGGAAATTACTGGGTACAAGTGCAATAACTGCGGCCTTGTTCTTTTATTGCCTGATGCGGCAGACGCGATAAATGAAGGCGTGGAGAAAGCTGTACGCTCGCACGATAGAGTAAGCGCTTAACTTCTAGGTCCCTCGTTTCTTAAGATTTGCTCCATTTAGGGGCAACAAACAAGTATATGGAGTCGCAGTGGCCCTGATTAGGAATATAAGAACTCGTCTTGCCAACCTCATTCTCAAAGTCGCGTCGTCGCTTGTATCTCTTCTACAAATAGACATCGATGAGATGTGGTCTAACAAGGCAAGCCGGATACTCAAAGTTCATGTTAATAGACGTGCAAATCGCTTGCGTGATTTGGAAACAAAATCCGACCCGATCGGGACGGTCCTTTTAATTCGGGGCTTTGGGTCATGGCCGGACGATCAATCCTTCGCAGCACTAGAGGAAAGATTACAGGAACGCAACTATCAGCTCGTACGGTTTAGCTATTTTGGGAATCGTTATTCACATTACTGGCCGATGGATACACTTGCGGATCTGAATTCCAGTTCGCAAAGGCTAAACAGACTAGTTGGCTACTTAACCAAGGAACGAGATTTGGTTATTCTTGCTCACAGTTTAGGGGGGTTGGTGCTGGTTGACTGGATGACAAGAATAACCAAAGAAGCCGATAATGAGGCCTTGCTCAAAAGAATAAAAAAGGCATATGTATTTGCGGCGCCTATTTTTAAAAACGATAACGGTTTCATTTTAGTTGACCACCCATTCAATGAAACTAAGAGGCTCTTTTCCTTAAATGCAACTCCCTATTTTCTCAAAAAGCTATTGGTTAGTTTCTCCAACATAAGAAATTATATTTGCATAAAAGACCAAATGGGCGAAAGGCGATTCTTCTCAATAAGGGAAAATGCCGACCTCGATGGTGATCCCAGTATAGTAGAAGAGCTTGTTGTTTCTGCCAGCCACTTTGACATTTGTAACAACGAGAAGGTTGTAGAAGATTTGACTCAGGACTTAGCCTCCTTAGGCCGCTATTGATTCTGAATAGCAGAGCGTCTCAATAAATTTTACGGGGGCAAAGTCTTGAGATTGGCAGCAACATAATAAATATATAGAAGTGGGGTTCTGGCCTTCTCCTATGGTTGCGTTTCACTGAACTCGACATTGTCCCAGTCGTTCAGGTCTTGAGACACCTATATTGCAGGCAAATTCTTAGTTACGGCACTTTCTTTGCGGTCATGCTGCTTCCCTTTTAACATCACTATGAAAAAAGGACCGGTGGCAAATAAGATACAAACCATCTTAGAATGCAATCCGTTCAAGGTATTTTGAAAACACGTGCTACAGTAAATCGTCAGTTCTAGAAAACATGAGAGTAAACTTCACTTCTATTTTTCGCTGCCTCTGCCGCCAGCCTACAACTCCCCTCCAATAAACGCTTGCGAATGGCTTAGCTGTTTGCGTTGGAGTTGCTACGCAACTCCACGGGTTCTTATCCAGCCTTCTGACGGGCTAGTTTTCGCGATTCTTCAATATACGCCAGGCTTTGATGCCGGAAATAGGTGTTGTACAAGGTGGCGTAGTGGCCGCCCTGGGCCAGCAGGCCGTCATGGTCACCTTCTTCGATGATCTGGCCCTGGCGCAGGACAATGATGCGGTCGGCGGCCTTGACGGTGGAGAGGCGGTGGGCGATGAGGATGCTGGTGCTCTCCTTCAAGATCAGGTTGAGCGCCTGCTGGATCTGCCACTCGGTGAACGGGTCAATGCTGGCGGTGGCTTCATCCAGCACGAAGATGGCCGGCTTCTGCACCAGCACGCGCAGCAGCGAAACCAGCTGGCGCTGGCCCATCGAGAGGCGCACACCGCGCTCACCCACCTGGGTGCGCAGGCCGTCCGGCAGGGTCTCCAGCCATTCGCCGTCGCCGATGCGCTTGGCCAGCCTCAGGATCTGGGCGTCCTTCACCTGCGGCGCGGCATAACGGATATTGGCCGCCACCGTGCCATCGAAGAGGAAGGGCAGCTGCGAGACGACGCCCAGCTGCAGGCGGTATTGGTGCAGGTCGAAGGTGCGGATGTCCTGGCCGTCGATGAGGATGCGGCCTTCCTGGAACTCGTAGAAGCGCGCCACTAATTTCGCAATGGAGGATTTACCTGCGCCGGTGTGGCCCACGAGGGCCACGTTCTCGCCGGGGCGCACGTGCAGGGAGAAAGAGCGCAGCACCGTTTCGCGCTGCGTATAGCGGAAAGAGACCTTGTCGAAAACGATGTCGCCGCGCAGGCGGGGCACGTCTGCGTGGGCGGTCTGCACCACCTTGGGCTCGGCATCGATGAGGGCGAAGGAGCGCTCGGCGGCGGCCAGCCCGGATTGCAGCTGGGTCCAGAAGGCGGAGAGATTGAGCACGGGGAAGAAAAAGCGGTCCAGGCTCTGCAGGAAGAGGTACCAGGCGCCGGCGGTGATCACGCCTTCAGCCACATTCAGCCCGCCCACGTAGATGAGCAGGGCGGTGCCTATAGCGGCCAGGGCGTTCAGCGTGGGGAACACCGCCGAGAGCACGAAGCCGCGCCGCAGGTTCACCTGGAAGGAGCTTTGATTGGCCTCGTTGAACTCCTTGAAGACCATGTCCTCCTGGCGGAAGTTCTTGGCGACGGCGATGCCGCTGACGGTTTCCTTGATGGCGGCGTTCACGTTGCCCATGGCGCGCATGCCGCGGCGGGTGGTGCGGCGGGCGGCCTCGCGGAAGGCGGTGGCGGCCAGGTAGAAGACGGGCAGCTGGGCGAAGAGGAACAGCGAGAGATAGCCCTGGATGAAGACGAGCACGATGCCCAGCAGAAGCGCCTGGCCGAACTGCGAGAGCAGGTCGGTGATGAGGACGACCATGTCGCCGAATTCGCGGGTATCGGAGCTGATGCGCGAGACCACCTTGGCCGAGGGGTTCTCGTCGTAGAAGGAGAGATCGTGGGAGGCGGCGGCCTTGAAGCCGTTGAGGCGGATGGAGAGGACGACATTGCCGATGACGCGGCTGGTGAGGCGGCGGCGCCACCAGTTGGCAGCCCACACCAGGATGCCGGAGGCGAGCACCACGGCGGAAACCAGGATGATCTGAGCCTCGGTGATCACCGGGCCGAGGGCGTCCAGGGCGGCGGAGAGGAAGAGCGGCACGGCGGCGCCGGCCAGGGAGGTGAGCAGCGAGAGCAGGCCGATGCCGAACATAGCGCGCCCGTAGGGCCGGAAGTAGAGGGCCATGCGGCCCAGCAGCTGACGATCGCTGTATTGGCGATCGTAGGCTTCGACGTCGAGACCGGAGAAGAAGCCCATGGTCTAGGAAGGGACGACGAAGGAACTCATGCGGAATAGGCAGGGAGATTGCTTCGCTTCGCTCGCAATGACGGAGGCGGAGGTCTTCGCCCTCGCAATGACGGAGGTGGGAGTTTTCATTCGCTGAAGATCCGGCGGTAGGCTTTGGAAGTCTTCATCAGCTGGTCGTGGCTGCCGGCGGCTACCAGGCGTCCCTTACGCAACACCAGGATCAGGTCCGCCCAGCGGATCTGCGAGAGGCGGTGGGTGATGATCAGCGTGGTGCGGCCCGTGGCCGCGGCGTAGATGGCCTGCTGGATGAGGTCTTCGGTGGCGGAGTCGATCGCCGAGGTGGAATCATCCAGGATCAGGATGGCCGGATCGGTGAGGAAGGCACGTGCCAAAGCTAAGCGTTGCCTTTGGCCGCCGGAGAGGGTCACGCCGCGCTCGCCGACCACGGTGTCGTAGCCATCCTTGAATTCCATGATGAACTCATGCGCCTGGGCCTGCTTGGCGGCGCGCTTGACCGCGGCGCGGGAGGCGGAGCGCTGGCCGAAGGCGATGTTCTCGGCGATGGTGCGTGAGAAAAGGAAAATGTCCTGCTCAATGATAGAGATCTGGCGGCGCAGCGCTTCCAGGTCCCAATCGCGCACGTCCACGCCGTCCACCAACACCTTGCCGTTGGAAACGTCGTAGGTGCGGTTGACCAGCTTGGCCAGCGAGGTCTTGCCGACGCCGGTCTGCCCGACGATGGCCACGGTCTGGCCGGGGGCAATGCTGAAGGAAACCTTGTTGAGGGCCGGGTCACGCTGGTCGTAGGCGAAGGTGACGTTGCGGAACTCGAGGGCGCCTTTCATCTCGCCGCTGTGGCCGCCGGCGTTCTGGTCCAGGTCGGTCTGGCGGTTCATCAGGTCCAGTATGCGGCGGGCGCTGGCGATGCCGAGCGAGACCTGCGAATAGGCAAACAGCGAGGTGAAGACGGGGAAGCCGAAGAGGCCGAGCAGGCCGAAATAGCCGATCACCCCGCCGAGGGCGACTTCGCCGCTTTGGTAGAGGAGCAGCGCGTGGAACAGCCCGCCGGCGATGGCCAGGCCCATGAGCAGCTGGGGAAGGAAGCGGGCCTCCACATAGCCCTGGTGGACGAAGGCGTTGCGGAAGCGGTTGGCGCGGCGGCGGAAATTGGCGACCTCCGCCTTCTCCTGGGCGGCACCCTTGACCGTCTCGATGCCGTCCAGCGCCTCGGAGAGGCGCGAATTCAGGCGGCCGAACGAGTGGCGTACTTCACGGGTGATGGGGGAAAGCTCGACCAGGTATTGCCAGATGGAGAGGCCGTAGGCGAGGGTGAAGACGATGGGGATGATGCTGAGCTGGGGATGGATGGGATAGGCGGCCACGATGGGGGTGAGCAGGAAGAAGCTGGCGCCGATCACCAGGTTGAGGCCGGGATTGAACATCAGGTTGACCTCGCGCACATCGTTGGTGGCGCGGGCCATGGTGTCTCCCACGGATTGCAGACTGTGGAAGGTCATGCTCTTGCCGAGCAGGCTGACGTAGAGCTCCTCGCGGATATCGCGCTCGAAGAGCTGGCCGAGCCATTCGGCGCCGAAGTTGCGGGCAAACTGCAGCACGCTGCGGATGGTCTGGCTGATGAGGATGATCCAGACGAAGCTCCAGAGGAGATCGACGCGCGGCGGGGACTGCAGGATGGCTTCGAAGGCATCGCCGATGACCACGGGCACCACGGCGGCCAGGG
>JBBEBV010000163.1:0-4900 GCA_040882165.1 Bacteroidota bacterium | reverse complement strand
GGGGTAGCAGGCGGGCTGGGTGGGAAAAGTAATCCCGAATAATTACAAAACGAGAACCGCTTAACGATTCACAGCCTGCGTCACGGATGGCCTTCGGACGAAGATGATCAATCCCACACACGGAACAATCCAAAGGATGAAACCGAACAGAATGGCGGCCAGTCCAAGCTGGTGGAGCCCCGACAACCCGCCGCCGTACTGTCCGATCAGATCTCCCATCGCGATCTTCATCGCGTGCCAAGAATAGTAGGAAAAGGCGGTATCGGCGAACGCGTTGAGGATCCCGATCCAGCATGCTGCTTCAAACGCTTTCCTTCCCCATGCCTTCAGGCGAAGAAACTGCAACGCGGCCACCAGGACGAATGAAAAGTACGCGATGCCGTACACGAGCCAGTACTGACTGTATTGGTAAACCTGCATAACGGCGTGGAGTGAAGTTGGCATATGGCCGCCGAGGAGATTGGAAGCCGGCATCATTTCCTCCATCGCAGCGGAGGAAACCAGGCTGAAGATATTCATGACAATCATGAAAATGGATGCGAAGGCGGTTGTCCAGCCAACGACGAGGATTGTGCGCGGGATGTCGGGGAGTGAGGGTTTCATACTGTTGATTGTGCGGCAGCCTGCTCAAGCTGGTCGGCCACCATGAGCAGATCGGTGAATAAGGCTGTATTCTTGACCCGATCGCAGAGGATGCACCATCCTTTGGGGGAGACATGGGCAATCGCGATCGACTTTTCGAGCGCTTTAAAGGGAAAGAGGGCGGAGAGCTTCAAAATTGTCCGTTGGATTGGCTCCGGCACCCAGACTTCCCCCTGCACTTTGGAGAAGGCATAGAAAGAGTCTGCAAACTCGGGGAGCATTCCCATCTCCACCTCACTCTGCATCTGGGTTCTTTTGAAGAGCATCTCGTACGCGATCGTGCGCGGCGTGATGCTGACGGGAGCTTTTATGGCCATCGGCTGCAGCTGGCTGATGATGGACCATTCCGAGATCGAGGAGGACTTCGGGTTGACGTTTATCGTGAGGTGCAAATCGCTGATGTACCGCACCCCCATCGTCCGTTGGGTCATGGCGGCAAAACGGACGGCAAACAGGTTTCCCCCGATCGGCTTCAATTGACGCACTGCGGACAGCATGGCTGCATCGCTGGGTGCGACTCTGGCGTACCCCAGTTTCGCGAGGTGAGCGAAGTGCTCTTCGGCTATCCTCCGATCGGAGGAAAAAAAGGAATCAAAGATACCGGCAATGATCATAAGAAAGAAGACAGAAGGGAAAAACGTTGTTTATGCAGGAACGGTGACGCGCACCCTGTTGCCTTTGGCAAGATATTGAACACCCAGGGCATTTGTTGCCATGGCGATACCACGTCCATGGGTATCGAAGACCCGCGTCTCATCGAACGTAAGGTACTTCTGAAAATCAAACCCGGGCCCCTGGTCTTCAATCTCGACAACAATCGTTCCAGGCTCGCGGCGGACCTTCACTTCGACGAACTTCGCATGGTGAGCCGGCAGTGCCAGGCGTCGCTCCACTTCCGCCTCCCATGTTCCCTCCTGCAGCAGTCTCGATTTCTCTTCGTACAAGATGCCGAGGTTTCCATGCTCCACCGCATTGGTGAACAGTTCGGCAATGGCCATCGCATCCTCCGGTTTCGACGAGGCGTTGGCAATCCTTATCGCGAGGTTCTCCCCTTCCGCGAGCGTCCGGAAGTGAAAAGTGCCTTCCTCCAGCAACCCGAAGGCTTGCTCGCTTCTACGAAGCTTGTCATGGAGATTTTGCTTATAACGAAAGTCGGATACGGCGGCGTGGACAATGGATTTCAACAGATTCTTCTGGATCGGCTTCGTAAGATAGTAGAAGGCCCCTGCTTCAATCCCTTCTTTGATCTGGTCGGGATGGTCCATGGCCGTCTGCATGATAACGGGAATGTGTTCAAACTTCGGGTCGTTCTTCATCCACCGCAACAATTCGATCCCGTTCATTTTCGGCATCGCCCAATCCAGCAACACGGCAGAGAGCCGGATTGACCCGCTCAGGATGATCGCCTTCGCCTCATCGCCATCGACTGCCTGGATGACGGTGTATCCCTCATCCTCCAGGATCTTCCGGGTCAGCAAAAGGATGATGGATTCATCATCGACTGCAAGAATCGTATCGGACGCAGGAGATACGGGCAAAGCGCTCTCCAATTGGGACACCAGTTCCAGGAACTTTCATCTCATGGATTTTGCTTGAAGACCTTCAGCGGCCTCGTGAACATACCGAAGAAGGAGAGAAAAATCAAGCCATTGTTTTGCCTTAGACCGGCGAGGGGACTTAAACCTTCAGCTGTCTGAGGGACTTCGTTGTGATGAAGGCGCTGGCTCTCGTGTCGCGTGTCAGAGATTCGTTAACAAAAGAACAGGTCGATCCTGACGTAGCTTCTATCAATTTTTGTGTGAAATCGTGTTCCAGAGACAGATCGTCCCTACGGGACTTCTTCAATAAACTTCCGACACGCAACACTAGAGAATACGCGCAACGCCGATCGAGAAGAAAGTCGTGCGAGGGTGCGTAAACCGGAACGTCACGTCGGCACGGAACAAGCCGAACAGCCGGTTCAACCCGAAGCCGGCTTCCGCGTACCATCCGTCGGTTGTCCGGCCAAACGGAAGTGGGGAGCCCGACGCCTTCCATATCCGGGCCGTACTCCCGTGCACGAGTACCTCGACACTATTCTTGTAGAGAAAAGGGATATCGAGAAGCAGGAACGGGATGCTGCGGAAATTGTGCTCCATGGAGAACGCGACAAACCCATGACCGGCAAACTCCTTCATACCCGCTCCCCGAAGCACGCCGAACGGGCCATACCCGGAATAGCCTGATTCGAGACTGAAAAGGCGCTGAACCGGAACCGTCCCGCGCGAAAGACCCACCGTTGCACGAAGGCTCAACTGGGGCGGGAAAAGCAAGCGCTTTGAAATTGTGGGAATGTGTACTTCAACCCGGCTCACGAGGCGGGAATATTCGAAATCGCTTGAAAAGAACGAAGGACTCGAGTGCTCCGCTTCAATCTCAACAGCATTGCGACTGATGAGGCCAAGGGGAACGGCTTCTTCACCGTACCTCCCGTGGAAGCGCAAACTCCGAAGCGTGCCTTCCCGGATGAAGGGATTGGGGCGATACACCTTGTCCCGCGAGGAAAGACTGTAGTCGGTTGTCTGTATCCCGGCCCGGTGTCGCTCATGGTTCAGCGAAAACTGCAACGCGATGAGCGGAAGGGGTCGCGCATGCAACGAAAGACTCCCCCCCTCCGCATAATAATAATCCCTGTAGTCGTTCTTATCGAAGAGAGCGCCGAGAGCAATGGCGACCGACCCATAGAACCCTTCATCGGGGATATGATCGATCGACTTGAATCCTTCGATTCCGACGCTGTACCGTCGGAGCGAATCGAGCCCATACTCGATCCCGCCGCTGAACTTCCACTGTTTGTCCGAAAATCCGTAGCCCGCTCCGACGGAGAATCGAAACGGCAAGAGAAGGCTGTCGATCGCAAGCGTCCCACCGACAAAAAAACCTTCCACCCGGTTGAAACGGAGATCGGCATACCGGAAGTACGAAAATCCCTGCGAACCCAACCACGTCAACGGTCCCGATGGCTGGAATTGTTTGCTCAACGTCTGGGTACTGTCAAGAGACTGATAGGCGGATTCCTGCTCGCCCGTCAACGGCAGGACCTCCCGCCGGGCCCAAAAGAGGGAATCGAATTTGGATGCCTCCGCCAACTCCGTCCGCCTCGGCTTCCGGAAGACGGAGTCGGGGAGATCCAGGTTGATCGTGTACTCATAAATCGAGGAGAACGACTCAAACCCGATCCGCGGAAACGAGATTCCGGCAATTCCGATCGATGCCCACCCTTCGATGCGAATGTCCACCGGCATCCAGAACCGGTCCTCGTAGAGCGAAAATTGCTGCGCGTAGGTGAAGGCGAAATCAGTGATCAAGGGAAGCGTGTAAGCCTCATTGGGACTCACCTCGACGCCGGCGACGGCGTACCCGTCGCTCACGATCTGAATCGTTCCCCGGAAGAGAGGGGTGATCCGCGAAAGCGGAATGATCCTGATGGTATGGAACGCAATCCCATCACGCTCTTTTGTTTGCTCAAGTTTAAAATCGTAATAGTCGAAAGCGTCGATCGCCGTGGGCCCGACAAACCGGAACCCCGAAATGCGGACTTCATCCTGATAAAAATTGACAATCCCCCCGATCGCGGCAAAGTTCGCACTCCCGGGGATGTTGGCGGTCTGACGTTTCTGCTTCACCACCTCCCGCAACGTGTCTCCCACCTGCCAGTAGCCCGTCGAGTACGATTCCGTAATCGAGGCGATCGCGGTATCACGGCGTATGACCTGGCGGGTGAAAGCCTCGAGCTGGTATGACTTGAGCGCGTCGACCCACCGTTTCTTGTTTTCGATGACAAGCCGCATGATGCGTCGCCCGGGATCTTCATCCGTGACGACGATTTCCGAGAGCTGGATCGGGTACGGTTGCAGCTTCACGTGCCGTTCGACCGGTCCATCGATAGCAAGGTCAAGCGTATCGGTCCGGTAACCGATGAAACTGATGAGAAGACGGTGGGAGCCTTGCTCCAGCGAGAGCCGGAAGGAACCCTGCGCGTTGGTGATGGTCCCGCGGGTGGTGCCGGTAATGCGGATATTGGCCGCGACCAATGGCTCAAGCGTAATCGAATCGGCGACGGTACCGTACAGGGTATGGACCTGGGCTTCGATGTTTGGGGGGATGGAACAGAACAGCGCGAGGAACAGGGAAATCCGTCGATTCATAAGCCTCTTCAGCACGTGGTGGAACCGCGACCTGCAACTATACGGAGATCCCGGAAGGGTGTTGCAGCAAC
>JBBEBV010000162.1:0-4939 GCA_040882165.1 Bacteroidota bacterium | reverse complement strand
TTTTTTACATTAGCACATCCGTCACCACACGCCCCGGTCCCCCCGCATTGATCCTTTTTTGAAAGGAACTACCTTATGGCAGCGATTTCGCTCACTGTAAATGGAAAAAGACAATCCGTCGATGTGACCCCCGAAATGCCGCTCCTTTGGGTGCTGCGCGACGTTATCGGGCTGACCGGCACCAAGTACGGATGCGGCATTGCGCAGTGCGGGGCCTGTACCGTCCACCTGAACGGCGAACCGATCCGCTCCTGCATCACCGCGGTCGCCGGGTGTGAAGGAAAATCGGTCACCACCATCGAAGGTCTTTCAGCGACAACCAGTCACCCCCTGCAAAAAGCATGGGTCGAGTTGGATGTGCCGCAGTGCGGGTACTGCCAATCGGGACAGATCATGTCGGCCGCTGCGTTGTTGAAAGAGAAGCCCTCGCCTACCGACCGTGAGATCGACGACACCATGTCCGGCCATCTCTGCCGATGCGGGACGTATAACCGGATCCGCAGTGCCATCCACCTTGCCGCTGCCAGCGGCGTGAAAGGGGGCACGAAATGAACACAGCCCTGAACCGACGCGACTTTCTGAAAGTCTCTGGTGCTGCGGGCACCGGACTCCTTCTCAGTTTTTCACTCCCCGTCCTGCTGAAATCGGGCGAATTTCCGTCCACCTTCATTGAGCCCTTCATGCCGAACGCGTTCCTGCGGATCGATCCGAGCGGCGCAATCACCGTGACCGTTGCAAAATCTGAAATGGGGCAGGGGGTGCTGACCTCCCTTCCGATGATTGTGGCGGAGGAGTTGGAGGCGGATTGGACGAAGGTGCAATACGAACAGGCCCAGGCTCATCCTAACAAATACGGGAGCCAGGGGACCGGTGGAAGCAACAGCGTGCGCGGATCCTACGAACGATTGCGCAAAGCCGGGGCAGCCGCAAGGGAAATGCTTGTCGCCGCTGCCGCACAGAAATGGAATGTCCCCACAGCAGATTGTTATGCAGAGAACAGCGCAGTGATCCACAAGCCGACCGGGAAGAAATTCGGATACGGCGAGCTGGCAAACAGCGCCGGGACACTTCCCGTGCCGGAGAGCCCAACGCTCAAGGACCCGAAGGACTTTAAGATCATCGGCAAACGGATGAAGAAACTCGACACCCCGTCAAAGGTCAATGGGAGCGCAAAATTCGGCCTCGATGTAAAAATGCCCGGTATGCTCTACGCAACGGTCGCTCGGTCTCCGGTCTTCGGCGGCACGGTGGCAGGGTTCGATGCGACGAAAGCAAGACAGGTTCCCGGGGTCAGGGATGTCATCCAGTTCGAGGGGGGAATTGCCGTTTTCGCATCCAACACCTGGGCGGCAATCCAGGGGCGGGCTGCATTATCGGTCCAATGGGATGAAGGAAAGAACGCAGAGGTGAGCAGCAGCGGGATCTGGAAGATGTTCGAGGAGACGGCCAAAACAACCGGAACGGTTGAAAAATCGGCCGGAGATCCTGCAGGAGCTCTTCAGGCCGCGGCGACAACGCTTGAAGCGCGTTATTACGCTCCACTCATAGCCCATGCGACCATGGAACCGATGAACTGCGTCGTTCATCTCAAGGCGGACGAATGCATGATCTGGGCGCCGACGCAATCTCCCCAGGGAGCCCAACGGGAGGCGGCCCGCGTCACAGGTCTCCCCGTTGAGAAAGTCACCGTGAATGTCATGCAGATCGGCGGCGGCTTCGGCAGGCGGCTGTATTCGGATTTTGTTGCCGAGGCTGTCAAGGTTGCAAAAGCCGTCGACGTTCCCGTGATGGTGGTCTGGACACGCGATGATGACATGATGCACGACCTCTACAGGCCATGCACCTACAACGAGTTGGCTGCGGGATTGGACCGGAATGGATCGCTTACGGTATGGACGCACCGGGTCGTCGGACCGAATTCGAAAGGCCATGTCGTCTCAGCCGCGGTGCCGGAGTACGAAATCCCGAACCTCCATGTCGACTATCATCTCCTGGAAACGGGAGTGCCGATCGGCGCCTGGCGCTCGGTCGGTCCCTCACAAAATATCTGGATCGTAGAGAGCTTTGTCGATGAGTGCGCGGCAGCCGCAAAGAAAGACCCGCTGGCATTTCGCCTGCAGATGTTGAACGAGAAACCCCGTGTTCAGGCCGTCCTCAAACTGGCCGCCGAAAAATCGGGCTGGGGGAAACCGCTCCCGAAGGGTCACGCACTGGGAATCGCCTGTTGTGATGATTTTGGTACTGTGATCGCACAGGTTGCCGAAGTCTCGCTGAATGACAACGGTAACCCGGTCGTCCACCGGATCGTCGTGGCGCTTGATTGCGGCCAGGTGATCAATCCCGATACGGTTGAAGCCCAGGTGGAAGGAGCCATCGTCTACGGCCTCTCCGCCGCCCTGTATGGAGAGATCACCGTCGCGAAGGGGCGTGTCGAACAGGAGAACTTTGATACCTACCCGATCATGCGTATCGATGAAACTCCGAAGGTGGAGGTCCACCCGATCAAGAGCTCCGCTCCGATGGGAGGGATTGGGGAAACGGGCGTTCCTCCTGCAGCGCCTGCTGTCTGTAACGCATTATTTGTGCTGACGGGCGTCCGGATCCGCAAACTGCCGATCCGCCCCGGCGATCTTCAAAAGGAGGGGGGTATCGGAGGATGACAGACAGGTCCCGAGTGTGATATTTTGATACGGATTTGCATCTTTGCCGGCATTGCTGTTTATTGGTGGGGCACTGAAATGACCCCCACATCCACAGGCTTTTAGCATCCCCATGCGCCGTCTTCTTTCGATCGATTCCATCGATCAGATTCCATCCGAATACCGCTCGACACCGATCGGCTTGCTCCTGGAGTATCACAATCTCGACCGGCCGTTCGATCCCTACGCCTCCGCAAAACTCCTGATCGGCATGTGCATGGATAACAGGAAGCACCTCCACATGCCGGATAATTTTTCGTTCATCATCCGCTCGGGGGGGGCAAATCTTCGCTACAGCGAGTTCAAGGTGTCGTACGCGATCGCTGTCGGTGGCGTGCGGCACATAGCGCTCATCGGCCATTCGAACTGCGGCATGGTAAACCTTATCGCAAGAAAAGCGCAGTTCATCGACGGCCTGGTCGACTCCGCCGGCTGGGACCGCCAGGCAGCTGAGGATCACTTCACGCAATTCGCCCCGATGTTCGAGATCGGCAACGAGGTCGATTTTGTTCTGAGCGAGACAAAACGTCTTCGGCACCGATACCCGAACATTATGGTTGCACCCATGCACTACAGCGTGGAGAATAACCGTCTGTCCGTGATCAAGGAATAAGCGATTGTCTCATCTTCCTCACACGATGTCTGTTCCTCGTCCACATCATTTATCGTAGGGAGGTTTAGCCATGGGAATCATGCAGGTGAATTACTATGCCGTACTCGTCTGCGGTATCTTGATGTTCATGTTGGGAGGTCTCTGGTACTCTCCCGCCCTCTTCGCGAAAAAATGGATGCAGCTGATCGGCAAGACCGAGGAGGAATTGAAAAAAGCCTCCAATGCTACGATCTATGTGAGGGGATTCATTTTGGGCCTGATGTCGTGCTACGTGCTCGGGAACATCGTCAACTTTGCGGGAGCAACCACAGCGGAGACAGGCGCCATGGTCGGATTTATCTGCTGGGCCGGGTTTCATGGGGCGCCGACGTATAATGGGGACGTCAATTTCATGCAACGTTCGGTCCTCCTCTGGGCGATCAACTCGGGATACGTCCTGGTCTCCTATCTCATCTCCGGGGCGATCCTGGCGCTCTGGAGATAGAGACCCGGAACCTACGGTCGAATATGAGAGAACTTCTCCAGATTCTTGAGATCTACGATTCGCTCCAGCACTCACCGACGAAACTTGCCCTCGCGACCGTTGTCAAAGTCAAAGGGTCCACGTATCGCCGCCCGGGGGCGCGGATGCTGATGACGGACGACGGAAGGACGGTCGGTTCCATCAGCGGCGGATGCCTCGAAGGGGAGGTGCTGGAAAAAGCGAAGCTCCATGTCATCAACGGCAAAGCCCAGCTTGCAGTCTATGATATGGTTTCCGATGCGGACGTCTGGGGACTCAATCAGGGATGCAACGGGATCATGCACCTGTTACTGGAGCCGGTGACGCACCCGCAGGGGGCCATTCAATTTCGATTCCTTCATCACTGCCTTCGCGGACAGCGAAGGGGGGTGATGGCGACCGTTTTCAGGGTTGAGGGGGAAATCAAGGTCGAGTTGGGAGCGCGCGTGATGCTCTCGGAGGATGGGACCGTAACCGAGGATGTCAGGGAACCTTTCCTTACATCGGCGTTGCTTGAAGATTGCCGTGAGGTTCTTCGTTCCGGTCGGTCAGCGAACAAGGAATACCGATTGACTCATGGATCGGTGGAGGCATTCATCGAGTTCCTTTCCCCTCCCCTTCCGCTGGTCATCATCGGAGCCGGATCCGATGCAATGCCGGTCGCCCGGCTGGCAAAGGAATTGGGCTGGCACGTTACCGTCGTGGACCATCGACCCGCTCTCGCAACGCGTGAACGGTTCCCCTCTGCAGATGTGCTCAAGGTCGCGCGCCCGGAGGACTATCCGTCGGAGCTCGCACTCAGCCCGGGCAACGCCGTGGTCATCATGACGCACAACTTTTCGCACGACCTCGAAATACTGAGGCACATGCTTCCCACCCCTCTGCGGTACCTTGGCCTGCTCGGACCAAAACAACGGACGGAGCTGCTTCTCCGGAAACTACGCGAGAGCGGATCCCATCCGACGGAAGAACAGGTTGCCCGGATCCATGCACCCATCGGGCTCGATGTGGGAGCAGACTCTCCGGAGGAGATCGCGCTTTCCATCCTCGCCGAAATCCAGGCTGCGCTTTCCCATCGCGGGGGCGGGTTCCTGAAAAACCACGACGGACCGATCCATCCCTAGG
>JBBEBV010000161.1:0-4951 GCA_040882165.1 Bacteroidota bacterium | reverse complement strand
AACCCAACTTCACCCCGAGAGGGCTTAGGATTAATGTGACCCCACCCCTGCCCCTCCCCTAAAACACAGGGCTCCCAATAGTACGATGCTGCGCATCGTTCAACAGTAGGCCTCCGGCGGGAGGGAGGTAGCGCTTTCGTTGTTTGACGCTGAAATTCATCCGCGCATAAACTATCTCCCCTTGGAGGGGGTCGAGCTTGGCTCAAGCCCTCTCTTGAAGCCAAGTGCCTCAATAGTACGATGCTATTGCATCGTACCGTATTGAGTCTCCGCCTGCCTCCCGGCCCCATCTTTGATTTCTCTCCACCATTTGCTACCTTTCAGCCCGTAACCCTCTAACTTCACTACCGCACATTCATATATTGGCACACATTGGCACACCGGATGGAACAATCGCTTCGGCTTGTCCGCCACATCGACGAGGCAGCCTACAATCTCTACGGACTGACGGAAGGGGAAATCAAGATGGTGGAGGGAGTGTGAATTCAACGACCATAAGAGTGCGGCAGGAATGAAGCGCGTCCTGATCACGCTCCATGGAATCCAAACACGCGGCGCCTGGCAGAAGTCGCTTGTCACCTATTTGTCGAAACTCAACTCCCGGTGGATTCCCTACCCACTGGACTTCGGATTCTTCAGCGCGTTTGAACTTCTCTTCGGTTTTTGGCGCGGGAAGAAAATTAACTGGTTCCTGAAGGAATACACCCGCATCTGTGAAGCGGAGCAGATAACCCGTCCCTCCGTCATCGCCCATAGTTTCGGAACGTACGTCGTTGCGAGGATGTTGGAGGTGTATCCGCAAGTCAAATTTGACAAACTCATCTTCTGCGGGTCGATTGTGAGGAGGGACTATGATTGGAAGACCCTGTTAGAAAGCGGGAGAGTGAACCTCGTCAGGAATGATTTTGGGCGATTGGACATATGGCCCAACATTGCCCGGCTTGTCATCTCGCAAGCAGGGAATTCCGGTACGGAAGGATTCAACGCCCAGGACCCGAGAATTCAGAATCATGAGTTCAAACAATATAATCACAGCATGTATTTTCAACCGTTGCACTTCCGGGACCACTGGTTGCCTTTCCTGGAACGCGTTGAGCTCAATGAGGGAGACAAAAAGAAACTGTCTGTATGGTTGGGAGTGTTGAGAAAAGCTGCGGCGCGGATATTGCGGATTCCGCTCACCGGTCTGAGGGCGAATATCTTCTTCCCCGATCACACGGGGCTTCTTAGAATCCCGCCGGGCTTACATGAGAATATGAAAAACCCTGTGGAGCTCACCATCCAATTTCCCAAGGGATTCGGGTGCGTCGGAAAATCGTACGAAGCCCGACAACCCGCGATAGCGATATTCAAGGGAAGCTGGGGGGACTATTTCATGGACAATGACCAATCCCAAAAAGCCGACAAGAATCTCCAATGGGTTGTATCGATGCCCATTCCGGGGCCTCTTGACAATTATGAAATTCTTGGCGTTCTTTCATTGGATTGTCTCTCAAAGCGATTGCCGAAATCCCGACTCAAAAAAGTCCTCGGTGATATGCGCTCTTGTGCGCAACAGATTTCCCGAACGATGAAAGAGATTGCCTAGAAGAGGAGAAATCATGAGTGCAAATACCAAAAACACGAAAAAAGAAGCGAAGAAGAAAAACGGGGTTGTCAAGGACATCGACAAGGTCACACAGATACATATCGTCCGTGACTTTGATATCACGGATATCACCAAGCCGAGTGAATTACTCCTCGATGTAGTCAAATCCCTGAAAACGAAGAAGGAGCGGAGCATCGCGCTTCATGTGTTGAACAATCCTTAGTCCACATTCCGGTTGTTCACCCGCACGTTGTAAGTCAAAAAGCCCCAGTTCGCGGGGCTTTTGTCGTTATGAGAGTGTCTTAATGATGTCCCCCCGGTCCATGCACATGCCCGTGGTCCAATTCCTCCCTGGTTGTTTCCCGCACTCCGACGATGGTCACATCGAAATTCAGCGTCTTGCCGGCGAGGGGATGATTGGCATCCACCGTGATCGTGTCGATGCCGACGTTAAGTTGTGAAACCAGCGGTGCGCGGGTGACCTGGTTGCCGTTAAAACGAAGAACGGAGTTTTGTGGGGGCGGGGTCAGGGATTGCCCGTCGAGATTCCCCGGGAGAAACGCGATGAATAACGCAGAAAAGAAAGTCCTGAAACGATGCATGCCCAAAACCGTTCAAGGCAAAAGCGCGAAGACCAAGGAAAAATTCCGGGATGGCGAAGCCGGGTTGATATCTGAGTTCAACAGTAACGCCACCTCTGCTCATGGTTGACGCCGTGAGAGTTATCGCTCTCTCTTGAGTTGCTCGATTTCCTCCTTCATGGCGTTGATCCTCTCCTGTTGCTCCTGCACCGCCTTGATCAGAAACGGGATCAGTTCCACGTAGTTGACACTCTTGTACTCGAGTTCCTTTTCCGTTGCCGCGGGGGGTTCAATTCGGCCGTGCCCTCCGGGTTCTCCCGGAAGTTCGGTGTACCGATGTGTTTGGGTCTGAACCAGCGACGGGAGAACGGTCTCAACATCCTGTGCAATCAATCCGAAGTGTTCGCCTTTCGAAAGAGTCAGGCCCGGATAGGATTCCCCGCTTCGAAAATGAAAGCTGGAAGGGGAGAGCTTCATAATGGCGTCGAGCGCGTTCCGAAGCGGCCGGATATTCTCCTTCAAGCGGCGATCGGACGTACTGGTGAGGGAGCCGGAATATGTGATGTTCCCGTTAACGGAAAGGTTGCCGTGGACTTCCGTCAGCGGACCGTGAAACGAAGCGGCAATATTGTCCGAGAAAACGGCCAAGCCCGTGTTGGTCGTTCCGTTGTGCACATGCAGGCGCATGCCCGTATTTTTTGAACCGCTTCCTAATACGCGCCCTAAAAATCCTACGTTCTCCGTCTGGGAATTTAACGCGATCGCTTCAACCCCTACATTCCACCCGCTCGCGTTGGTTTCCGCCGTGCCGTTGACACCGACGTTAATGCGTGCACCTGCCGATCCGTAGGCCCGTCCCCGCGCGCCAAGGTTCCCGTTGAGATTTCCCTGGGCAAATCCCACCGAACCGACGTTGAATCCCCCGATGTTCCCACTGACTTCCTGACCGATGGGAACGATTTCCCCGTCGCCGGCACCGAGCGCAATACCGAACGCGCCGATGTTTTCCCTTCCTTTCGACTGGGCCTGGCCGTAGGTTCCGTAGCGCCTGCCGATTGTGCCGTCGAGGTTGTTCGCGGAACCCAGGACGCCGATGTGCGAACCTGTCCCGGTTCCGTCAGCGTTTCCACGGACGCCGATCTGAAGGTTTGCGTTGGATGACCCGGTCAGGGTGTTGCCTAAAACGGAAATATTAGCTCCTTCGGTATTTGCGGAGACAACAAGAGGTGTAAGGGAAGCGGCTCCTACGGAACGGATCGTAACGCTGGAATCCGTCTTGTCGGAATTCAACACCGTGAGCTTTGTCAACCCGGTTCCGCTATCCGCCCTGACCGCGCGTTGCGCCGTGAGAGCATAGGGAACTGAAAGTAGTCTTGAGGCGCCGAGCTGCTCGTACGTCGTACCACCGCTGACATCGATGCCGATCGAGAGATAATAGTGATCGGATATCCAATCGATGGACGAGAAAGAGGAGGAATTGGCCGGAGTGCCGCTTCCCACCTCCAAGGTGAATGCACCCGCATCGTTGGTGGTCACCTGATGGGTTTCGGTATACACTGCCGAACCCGATGCCGTCCCTTTCAGGATTGCCAAACGGACCGAGATCGCCTTATTGGCAAGGATCTGACCGGCGCCATCGCGGGCGACGGCCTGGTAATGAAAGGCTTGCGGGACCTGCGCAAACACACTTGCAGGGGCAAGGGAAGCACACAAGACTGCAAAGAGATACCTGTTCAAAAGTTTCATGAGAGTTCCTCGTTATTTGATAATCATCATTTTCTTGATCGCTTTGATGGCCCCGTCCACCTGTAACCGATAGAAATACACGCCGCTCGCCAGGTTTCGTCCATTGAAGAGGATGGTATGGGAGCCGGCCGGCAGCAGGCCTTTGTTGATCGCCCCAACGGTCATCCCAAGCGAGTTGTATATCGTCATGGTGACCTCTCCGGCGCGCGGTAGGTCGAACCTCAACGTGGTGGAAGGATTGAATGGATTGGGGAAATTCTGGTGGAGGGCGATGGTGTTCGGGATGGACGCGTCTTCCGCGATATCCGTTGTGACAGGCTCCGGCTTGAGGATAAAGCCCTGCGTCAGCCGGACGGTCTGGCCTTCGAAGGTCCCGACCGTCAGATCCCCGGCGTTGAAGTCAAGAGCAACATTCTGCCCCCTCCATGAACCCCCGGCCGTACTGATGACCGGTGAGAGAAGACTCTGGCTTTGCACGGCGGGTAAAAAAAGGAAAAGGCACAAAAGTGCCGGCAAAAATGGGGAACGGGTAAGCTTCATCACTCCTCCTTGAATGAATCCCGCAACTCCCTTCCGTAGCGATCCAACGGGGGTGTCCGGAGATGAAGGTTAAGTTGGTGAATGACAAAGCCTGGAGGGGTTGCGTCTTCTGGAGAAATCAGGATTGGCGGTGGTGGTGATCCCCCTTGCTTCCAACCATAATGATAATTGATGGTAATGTCAAGAGTTGTGTGTAAAAGGCGCTGGGCAATTCTTCTAGTTGTGGTTTAAGAGTCCAAAGACATTGTGGTAGATTCGATCAGCACTTGCCGGATTGACAAAGGTTCCGCCCATGGGACGGGTACGTCGTCGAACTTCACTACCGCACATTCATGCATTGGCACACTTTGGCGCACCGGATGGAACAATCGCTTCGGCTTGTCCGCCAGATCGACGAGTTGGTCTACGAATTGTACGACTTGACGAAGGCGGAGATACAAATCGTGGAAGGGGAGTGAAGTGTGCTGAGGTGAAAGAAAAAAGGGTTGAACTCCTG
>JBBEBV010000160.1:1536-4972 GCA_040882165.1 Bacteroidota bacterium | reverse complement strand
TGTTGATTGCCTCCATGTCTCCACTGTTTGCGCAACAGCGTGATTGGCGCGTCCATAGCCGCGGCTTGCTTCACCAGACTGTCTACAACACCGGGGAGTTGGGAAGAGCGTACAACGCAGGGGGGACAGTTCAACAGGGAATCCCCTCGATGGAATGGCCGCCAAGATCATCCCTGATCCTTGACCGGACGAATTATCCCGGACAGCATAATTCCTTTGGCAGCGGCATCTGGATTGCCGGAACACGCCCGGTGATCGGGAGGCGCTCCGCCTTTTGTGGCGCGGTCTCCGACGCAAGCGGGAACCCTGTCTCCGTCGCAGGAGTCTACAGCAACCCGATCTTCCTGGAGAGAACCGAAAACTATCCCGTATTGGCCAATGGAAATTTGAATTCGGCTTTCAACCCGGACGAGGCCGAAGAAATCATCGTGTCCCGGTGGTCAACGCCTGTCGGTGTCACCGTCACCCGCACCAGCCGTGCGTGGAGTTACCCCGGTTACGATAGTTTCATTATTTATGAATACGAATTTCAGAACGCGACCACCGATACGATTACGGACTTTTACCTTACATTCGCCAACACCTTCGCCCCCTCCATGTTCGGATACCAGAGGAACCATGGTCAATGGTCGGAAGGGGCGTATCGCGGACAACCGCCCGCCGGGCTGGGAGATCATTTTGCCCGTTTCGATCTGAAACGCTGGATGACGTATAACCATGAGCGTGAGGGATTACCCGACCCGGATCTCTTCGATACGTGGTCGGAACCCGGAAACCGAGGTGGGTTGAACTCTCCACAAGCGGCCGGGATGATGGTGCTGCATTACAACTACGACAATCTGAGCCGAAGAAACCAGACACGGCAAGTCTGGATTCAGGCGTCGGACAGCGCAGGGATGTGGGACCAAAACAACAAAGCCAAACAACCATTCTCGCTTCGCTATGAGAACGGAAATCTTCCTGCCGAAGCAAAGACCGCTTCCTGGATGGATCCCTCCCTACAACGAAAGACGGGGATCTTTCAAGGGACCACAGACTCAACAAGGTTCGTCAATCAATATGAGCCGCAGTACTGGCCCTACTGGAAGGGACGGACAAAAACATCGACGAACCTCTCCTGGTGGCAGCCGGTGTTCCGCGGGCTGGGTTTCTATCCCTACATCATCCCTCCCGGAGAGACTATCAGGTTCTCCGCAGCCGAGGTTGTGGGGTACGGGCCCGGGACCGCAGGGGACAGGATTTACAAGGATCTCGGCGGAAACGTTCGCGCGGGCGTCGATGCTGGCTTCTATTTCAATCCGATCCCCAGCTGGTTTGATACGCTCCAATACGATTTCCTTGGATCGAAATCGTACATCGGAAGCCGGTACCTGCAGAACCACCCGCTTCCATGGTATGTCACTCCGGGTGTCGTATCGATCCGTGACGTTGCGGACCGGGCCATTGAGCTGTATAGCGGCGGGTCATTGATCAAACACGACACGCTGCAGTACGAGCCGATCAATGCACCGCCGAGGGGGAGATACAATGCCATCCTCATACCCGTTCCGGCTCCGGGCATCCGCGTTGAGAACACTCGTGCTGCGGCGAACAGAGTTATCTGGGGACCGCAGGTAGAATCATTCAATACCCCGCGGCTCCGTGCTCCCTTCAAACAATATGAAGTATTACGCGCACCGCATCCGCTGGGTCCATGGACAGTCATCGACAACGTGGCGAGACGGGATGCACGCTACTTCCACGATTCCGTCTATGTCGTAATCGATCCGGAAAGCAACCTGGGTGAATTCGTTTCCTACGCCGTCGTTTCTGTCGATTCGCTCGGCGGAAGAAGCGGCATGACCAATATCACCCGCCATGAAACGCAGGCTCCCTCGGTCCAGACTCTCGGCAAGGTGTACGTTGTGCCGAACCCGCTTATCGTGAGTAGCGGCTTGAGCGGTTCGGATCCGGCAGGGGAGATCACAGACCGGGTGCAGTTCATGGGTTTGCCGCAACGATGTACCATCAGGATTTTCTCCTATGCCGGCCAGTTGATCAATACGATTGAGCATAACCGGGATACGTTCGGCGACCCCTGGTACCAGATTACGCGCAACAACCAGGTACTCGCCTCAGGGGTTTATTTCTTCGTCGTGGAAGATGCAAGCGGTGCGAGATCACAAGGGAAATTTGTCGTCATTCATTAGAACCAGGGCCATGAGGATAACCGGCATCAGTTGGAAAGCGTTTGTTGCGGCCGCTGCGGCTTGTCTCTTGCTGCATTCTGCGGTTCTTGCCCAGAAGGTGGGAAGCACTTCGATGCAGTTCTTGAAGGTGATGCCCTCCGCACGCGCAACGGCCCTCGGTGAGGCGTACAGTGTCTGGGCGTCGGGTGCAGAGGCAGTGTTCTGGAATCCGGGCGGACTTGCGACCGTGAAAAACCATGAATTCTCCGTGACGTACATCGATTGGATTTTTGATACGCACCAGGGAGCGCTGTCGTATGCGCTTTCGCTCGATGACCTTGGTGCCGTCGGCATCCAGATCCAATACGTGGACTTCGGTGTTTTCGAGGAGACAACGAATGCCCGGCCGTACATCAGTGATCCCGATAATCCGGGATTGACCGGAAGGACGTTCCGTCCCTTCAGTTTCCTGGTTGGGGCGACGTATGCGCGCAATCTGACTGAACGGTTCTCAGTCGGTCTCGGCGTGAAATATGCCCGTGAATCCCTCTTCAGCGGTCAATCCGTTTCCGCCATGGTCGGCCAGGGGGTCATTCAGGACGTCAAAACCTGGGCGGATGGTGTACTGTTCGATTTCGGCATTCGATACAACACCGGTTTCCGGTCGATCCATATCGCCTCCTCGGTCCAGAATTTCGGAGCCGATGTGACCTACGCGAACGAGTCCAATCCCGTTCCGCTCCTGTTCCGGTTCGGAATTGCCGCGGATCTGATCGGGGGGAATGCACTCCTGTTTCAGACTGAGGGAGAGAACCGGTTGCGGATGGCATTCGATCTGTTTCATCCCAACGACTACTCCCAGCAAGGTCATCTCGGAGTAGAGTATGAGTTTGCCTCTTCCTTCGCGTTGCGGGGAGGGTATAAGTTCAATTACGACTATGAAGGACTCACGTTCGGCGGCGGGATCAGGCAGGTGATCGGCGGTGTGCCTCTGTCGGTAGACTATAGCTACGGATCCATGGGAACTTATCTGGGCAAGGTTCAGCGCATCTCTGTGGGAGCGACGTTGCAATGAGGTGGAGACGACATATCGGGTTGTTTTTCGGACTTCTTGTTGCAGCAGGGCCGCTCTTCGCCCAGGGATACGATGGACCGCTGACGATCCAGGGGCTTGACCGGAACACCCTGCACTCCGCTGCCGGGAGAGGGATGGGAGGAATCACGATCGGTCTTCGTAATGAACCCGGGTTGATGTTCCACAATCCGGC
>JBBEBV010000160.1:0-1436 GCA_040882165.1 Bacteroidota bacterium | reverse complement strand
TCCCCCTCCAGGGATTCTTCGCCATGCCGGTCACGGTAGGGGGAGTCAAACTTGCTGTCGGTCTTGGGGCTGTGGAATATGCCGATCTTAGTCACTTCTACCAGAACAACAATACGCTTTCACCTCCGGTCTTCCTGCAACGGCCATTGCCGACGTTCCGTCCAACAAACGATGCACCCGTCGCCGTGGATTGGTCACAGTATATTCGTTCCCGTGAAGGTTCCCTGCGCGGGTACGGGGTTGCATTGTCGGGGAGTCTGGCGGAAGGGGATCTCTCTTTCGGCATCAGCGGTATGATGATACAGGGAACTTCGGATGATGTCGAACAACTTCGCGGAAGGGGAAGGATGACGTTCTTCTCCAACTCCTTCAGGCTGGATTCCGTCTATCGCCATATCAGGAACATTGGGACGTCGGATTACAGCGGACAGGAGATCACACTTGGGGGTATCTATCGCGGTCGGCACCTTAGTATAGGATTTTCGGCCAAGCTGCCAACGACGATTACAAGAACCTTCAGCACGGTTATTGAAGCTGACACGACGGGAATCATCTCGACTTCGACGATGAGCGGGGAGGATCAGATTCAGCTTCCGTGGCGCGGCACCGTTGCTCTTTCCCTGATGCCGAGGGAGAATGTGATGCTGGGATTTGAATATGAGATTCGCTCGTATGCTTCAGCGGTCTACACGTCCTCCGGAGGCGTTGACACAACCCCCTGGCTCTCTTCATCGGTGTTCCATATTGGTGCGGAGTATACTCCCGAACCTTGGCTGGCGTTGCGCATGGGGATCCGCGGGCAGGCGGAGGTCTTCGAGCCGGAAGGGAATCCGATTGCCGGAGAGCCGGTGACCTTTTCAGTCTATTCGGCCGGGTTCGGCGTGTTCCATGCGGGCTTGCGACTCAATGTTGCGTATGAGTATTCGCAGATGAAGTACCAGGACATCTGGGGGAGTGCCGTCAGTATGAACAGCCAGAAGAGGAACACCATTGTCGCCGATCTTTCGTACGAACTCCCATGGATGCCGTGAAGAGGGCGAATGTTCAAGGACTTTTTGTTTCATTAATCAATCGAGGTGTGGGTGGAAATGTGCGCTCAACCTTGGAAATCTGATGTATTCCAATCACTTATCTAAGGAGGATGTCATGAAACTCTTTCACACGTTTGTCATTCTGTGTCTGCTGGTTGCTTCTGTTGCCCCGGTGATGGCGCAGGCAACGGGAGACTACCGGAGCGCAGCTTCCGGCAACTGGGCCACGGCAGCGACGTGGCAACGGTGGAACGGTACGAACTGGGCAGCGGCCGCCTCGGCACCGACCGGTTCGGAGGTTATCACGATTCAGAGTACAGACTCCGTGTTTGTCAACGTCGCCGTTTCGATTTCCGATACGTTAAAGAACCAGGGGATCATTACCGGAGGCGAGAGCTTGACGAT
>JBBEBV010000159.1:29490-31488 GCA_040882165.1 Bacteroidota bacterium | reverse complement strand
GTCGCGTGTGAATCAGCGTCCCGGGGTTTGCTTTTCGCTTGAGGATTTTTTTTTCGATACGTGCCTAAGGAGATGAAGTGCCACGACCGGTCATGATGATTCTGGGATTGTGTCTGAGCGCGTTCTTGATCGGCCGACCGAACGGTGAAAACGATCAGCAGAGCAAAAAGGGATCGGAGGTTTCCTTCGCGGAAGACCTGTTTCCCGTTATCAAGAAATATTGCGCCGCGTGCCACTCACATGAGGCGGACCATCCGAGCGGTCTTTTCATGGAAACGTACGAGGATGTGATGGGGGAGGGGAGGCATGGCAAAGCGGTAATCCCCGGAAATGCCGGCAAGAGCAACCTGTATCAGAAACTTCTTCCCGCACCCCCTTTCGGTCGCGTCATGCCGCCGTCAAGGCGCATCAAGCTGACACCCGAGCAGATCGAGTTGTTCCGGCGCTGGATCGACCAGGGGGCGAAGAACAATTAATGGAGACCATCAGCTCCTCGCTTTTCCACAAGATCGTCCAGCCCGGTGTTGCCAACGCTGGACCGCATCCTGCCGTCATTCTTCTCCATGGCCGGGGCACGGATGAGAACGATTTATTGGGACTCGCTTCCTATCTTGATCCGAGATTGTTCATTGCCAGTGTCCGGGCTCCCTTTGCCTTCCCCAACGGCGGTCATACCTGGTACGAAATTATCGAAGTCGGGTCACCGGAACAGAGCCAGTTTGAGGAAAGCTATCAACGCCTGCTTCAATTCATTACGGACCTGAAGCAAGGATACCCCATCGATCCCCGGCGCGTGTTCCTGCTCGGCTTCAGCATGGGAAGCGTGATGTCGTTCGCCCTCTCCCTTTCCCGTCCGGATCTTCTCCGGGGGGTTATCGCGCACAGCGGCTATATTCCCGAACACATGGCACACCAGTTCCGGCTGAACGCACTCGGGGCGCTTGCCCTGTTCGTCGGTCACGGGACGCACGATCCCGTTATCCCGGTGACGTACGGAAGACGGGCGAAGGAATTTCTCTCGGCGACGAAAGCAGATCTCACCTATAAAGAGTACCCTATTCCTCACACCATGAGTGAGGAGAGCCTGACGGATCTCTCATTCTGGCTCCAACAGAGACTGGGTCCCTTCTCTCCCCTTGATGTTCCCGCCAAGAACAGGTAGATTCCATCCCGCATCGGTTCATCGTCCATCCAGCATTACGGGACCCCAGTGAGCAAAAGAAAACGCACCGCCACATCCACATCGAGCTTCGGCACCGGCGGTAGAGTCAGTCACGATTCCTCCAGGTTTTACGACAGCAGGTTGTATCAGGACCGGATCCCGTTGCGGGGCGCAACCGTGGAGGAAAACCCCGTTCCGGACGAGCACCTCGACCGCGTTTTCTGCAAAAGCAGTGAAACGATGGATGAACTCCCCGATGCAAGCGTTCACCTCATGATCACTTCTCCGCCGTATAATGTTTCCAAGGAGTACGACGAGGACTTCACACTCCCGGAGTACCGCGACCTGCTTCGCGCCGTCTTTCGTGAAACACGTCGCGTCCTGGTCCCGGGGGGACGCGCCTGCATCAATGTTGCCAATGTCGGCCGCAAGCCGTACATCCCGCTCCATGCCTACATCATGCAGGATATGCTCGACCTGGGTTTCCTGATGCGGGGAGAGATCATCTGGAACAAGGCGGGGAGTGCGGGGCCGTCGACGGCGTGGGGGAGTTGGCGGTCGGCTTCCAACCCGACGCTCCGCGATGTCCACGAGTACATTTTGATCTTCACGAAGGAGAGTTTCGGAAGGCCGGGGGCCGGGAAGAAAAGCACGATCGGCCGCGATGAGTTTTTGGAATCGACAAAAAGTATCTGGACGTTCGGGGCGGAATCTGCGAAGAGGGTGGGACACCCGGCCCCGTTTCCCCTCGAACTTCCCAATCGTTTGATCCAACTCTACAGTTTTCAGGGGGATGTTGTCCTTGACCCGTTTGCGGGGAGCGGAACAACATGTAT
>JBBEBV010000159.1:0-29390 GCA_040882165.1 Bacteroidota bacterium | reverse complement strand
GTTTTCAGGGGGATGTTGTCCTTGACCCGTTTGCGGGGAGCGGAACAACATGTATCGCAGCCCTGCGGTCAGGAAGGTACTTTGTGGGATATGAAAAGAAAAGGGCCTACGCAACACTTGCCGCGCGGCGCATCCGGTTGGCAAAAAAAGAACATTGAATGAACATTCCAAATGCCTTATATTTTTCCGTCATCAACAATCCATCCATGAAGTGAGAAATCGTATGAACTCCGGAAAACTCCTCTTTCCGCTTCTCGTGTTGTTCCTTATTTCCTGCGCCCCCGTTGATGACAGGGACGTTCTCCTGAAAGCAACGGTCCAAACTGTGAAAGAACAATATGCACCCGACCGGCGCGTGGCGGTTTTCGACATCACATGGGAACGCTACGGAAGCGCCCTGGTGGTAAAAGGGGAAGTCGACAACCCGATGGCAAAAGAAGATCTCCTTGCAGCCTTGAAGGAAGCCGGTTCGGGAGACCTTCTCGACAGCATCAAAGTCCTCCCCGACCCTGAACTCGGTTCGAACCTCTATGGCATCGTTACCATCAGCGTCGCGAATGTCCGGAGCGTCCCGGGTCAGGCGCAGGAACTCTCGACGCAGGTGATGATGGGCATGGTGGTGAAATTGCTGAAGAAGCGGGGAGGATGGTACTATGTTCAATCGCACGACCAGTACCTTGGCTGGCTTGAGGATGACGCATTCTTCATGACGACCGCGGAAGGAGTGGATGCGTGGACGGCCGCAAGGAAGGTCATGACGACAACTCATTTCGGAATAGTCCGTGAACGCCCGGAACCGGGAGCCTTGCCGGTGAGCGATGTGGTGGCCGGCGCCATGATGAAGATGAACGGCACCCGGGGAGCCTGGGTCGCAGTGGCGTTACCCGACGGGCGGTCCGGTTTCATCGAGCAATCGAACGTTGAAGAGTATGCACGGTGGCGGGCGTCGCGCCGCCTGACTCCGCAAAACGTGGAAAAAGTTGCGAAAATGTTCTTGGGGGTACCGTACCTCTGGGGCGGGACTTCGCCGAAGGGGATGGACTGTTCGGGTTTCACGAAGACGGTCTATCGCCTGAACGGGTTCGAGCTCAACCGCGACGCCAACCAGCAGGCGGCGATGGGGGAAGAGGTCGCCGTGACCGAAGAATTCGAAAATTTGAGCAAAGGAGACCTGCTGTTTTTCGGTCGTAAAGCTTCGGCTGACAAGCCGGAACGGATCACGCATGTCGGGATTTACCTGGCGAATAAGGAATTCATCCATGCCCCTGGCGGCGCGTGGATTCGCGTAAACAGTTTCGATCCCTCGGCGCCGCATTATGCTGAAGGCCTGTTGAAAAGCTTCGTCCGGGCCCGGCGCATCATCGCCGCGGCGCAAGTCCCCGAAGTGGAGAACCGATAGATGCCCTCTGCCCTCCCCCCCGAAGGATCCGCCTTGCCCCTGATCACCGATTCGACTGCTATCTTCGTTTACCTGATCGTCCTCATCGGGATCCTTCACTGGATCGCGGAAAAGAACATTCTCCCCTGGTTATTCAAATATCTCCCCCCTGCCATTTGGGTGTACTTTCTCCCGATGGTATCATCCAACGTCGGTATCATTCCGCAAAGTCAGCCGTTGTATGATTGGATTCGGCTCTATTTATTGCCGACCGCACTTGTTCTCATGCTGCTCTCCGCCAATCTGCCGGCCCTGGCAAAACTTGGGGGAAAGGCCATCCTCACGATGTTGATGGGAACCGCCGGCATTGCCGTCGGCGCGATCGTTTCGTTTGCCCTGTTCCAGTTCTGGCTCCCGGAGGAGAGTTGGCGGGCAGTCGGTGCACTGACCGGAAGCTGGGTCGGAGGGAGCGCGAATATGGTGGCCGTGGCATCAAGCATTGGAACGCCGGATTCGCTTCTGGGGCCGATCATTGTGGTCGACACCGTGGTGGGGTACGGTTGGATGGGGATCGTGATTGCGCTCGCGGTATTTCAGGATCGGCTGGATGCCCATAACAAGGTGGACCGTTCGATCGTCGACGGTCTCAATAAACGTATGAGAGAACTCGACGATCAGAAACGACGCCCTCTCCGGTTTGTCGATCTTCTGAAGATGCTTGCCGTTGGGTTCGGTGTCGGGTATGCCATGCTGCAGCTCGGCCTGTTCCTGCCGGATGTCGGCGCCGTGCTCACCTCGTTCGGGTGGGCCATCATTCTCTCCACCGCGGCCGGCATTCTTCTTTCGTTGACAAAGCTCTCCGAGCTTGAGTATGCCGGTGCCTCGACGGTGGGGAGCGCATTCTTTTATCTGCTGCTTGCGTCCATCGGTGCGAGGGCTGACCTGGAGGGGATTCTCGATGCCCCGCTCTTCCTGCTGATGGGAGTTTGTATCATCGCCATTCACGCAACGTTTCTGTTTCTCGCCGGAAAGTATCTCCACGCGCCGTTGTTCCTGATGGCCACGGCAAGCCAGTCCAATATCGGTGGGCCTGTCACCGCCCCCATCGTGGCAACGGTCTACCAGAGCTCGCTCGCCCCTGTCGGCTTGTTGATGGCTGTGTTAGGGGGTGTTATGGGGACGTTTGTCGGATTGGCGGTGGCGCAGATTTGTTACCTTCTCGCGGGGTGACCGGGGTGTGGATGGATGTCTTGCTTCCCACTCCCGGCCTTCGTACCTTGTCCAACCCTTCAAAGAGACGAGAAATGAAAAAACACATCCTGCTGATCGATGATGAACCGGCCTGGTTGAAGCTCGTCAGCCAGTTGCTGACGAGCGAAGGGTATACCGTCAAGGGGGTCGCGACCGCGGTGGAGGCGTTGGATCTGTTGGCGAAGTTCAAACCGGATCTGATTGTCAGCGATCTGCGGATGCCGGACATGAACGGTTTCGACCTTCTCGAAAAAATCAAAACCCTTCCCCGGCTCTCCGCCACACCGGTGGTGTTCCTCTCCGCGATCGACGACTTTCATGCAAAGAAGGTCGCGAAGGAACTTGGAGCGGCTGGTTGCATTACGAAACCGATCGAGCGGGGGGATCTGCTTTCCTCCCTGAAACAATTCCTCCCCCGCTAAACGCTCCCCTCCTCAACCGGGGTCGTTGCCCCCGGCCTTCCGGGCCTGTTCCGATGCTCTTGCAATTCTCGCGGCGGCATGGTACTTTTTTACCGACTCAGTCATTCTACTCCTATGCGCTTCAGCTTTAAGAAAATGAATCGGTTTCGTCCCAAGCTCGGCCCGGTGGAGCAGGGACAGGTGGTGGCCTCCACGGCTGTCGTGGTGGCGATGGTTACCATCTTTATGGTGCGCGTGTTCGGCGACTACCCGTTGGAATGGTACGTCTTTGTTAGCGTCATCACGGTCGGGATCTTCGGCTTTCTTATCGTCTACTTCACCCTGAATTACGGGCGGCTGCTGGAAGAACAGAAGCAGGAATTGATAGCGATCAATACCATTGCCGCGGCCGTGAACCGCTCGGTGGAAATCAATTATGTTCTGGAGAATGCACTCCACGAGGTGAAACGGCTTCTCGACGTTGACTTCGCCTGGATCTACCATGTCGAAGGAAACCGGCTTTCTCTGAAAGCGATGCGCGGTGAGGAAGGACAAAGCGCGGCCATCATCAGGCCCGGGGCCCTGGTCGACGATGAGGCGTTGGGTTGGATCCGCGCGCCGCGCATTGAGCAGAGGACCAAAAGAGCAAAGAAGAGCACCGAATGGAAATACGGCGATGTTGCCGCATGGGCCTCCGTCCCGATGCTCATGAAAGACAGGTTTGCCGGCGTTATCGTTGTGGCAAGCAGCGACACCGAGAACTTCACCCAGAAGCAGACCGATCTCATGGCCGCCATCGCCAACCAGATCGGTGTCGCCCTGGAGAATGCCGGTCTCTTTGACCGGCTGCGCAAATCGGAAGAGCGGTATATGGATCTCTTCGAGCATTCTCCCGATATGTACCACATCGTCAACCGTGAAGGGATCATCGTCAGTTGCAACCAGACCGAGGCCGACCGGTTGGGCTACAGAAAAGAAGAGTTGATCGGGGAGCCGGTACTGAAACTCTACCCCGGCGCATATGCCGTCGACGCCCAACGGTTGTTGACCGAGATTTTTGAGAATAACTACGAGGTCTCCGGTCTTGAAGAACAGATGGTAAGCAAGGCCGGCGAGTTGATTGATGTCAGCGTTAATACGTCCATCATCTACGGGGAAGAGCGAAAACCTCTCTTTATGCGCGCCGTCGCGCGCGACATCACGGAGAAGAAAAAACTTGAGTCGAAGATCCTCCATGCTCAGCGGATCGACAGCATTGGGAACCTGGCCGGCGGAGTGGCTCATGACTTCAACAACATCCTGACCTCCATCCTCGGCTCCACCGCGATCATGAAGCGGAAAATGAAGAAAACCGACCCTTGGTTCCGGTTCGCGGATATCATCGAAACCGCGGCGAAGCGGGGAGCCGGACTGACCCGGCAATTGCTGACGTTTGCGCGGAAGGGTGCAACGCAGTTCCGCCCTGTCGTGGTGAACGATATTATCGAAGAAACGCTCCACCTGTTCGAGCGAAGCGTCGAAAAGGCAATCGAGATCAGAACGGAACTTGCAGGGGAGCTCACGGTCATTAACGGCGACGATGGCCAGATCCAACAGGCTATTCTCAACCTCCTTATCAACGCGCGGGATGCCATGCCGGAGGGGGGGGCGATCATGGTCAAGAGCGAAGTCCTGAAGTTCGACGAGCTGCCGCAGAAACCCGTCGGGGAATCCCGATCCGGTGAATTTGTCGGGGTCTCGGTCATTGATACGGGGATTGGAATGGACCGGCATACGCAGCAGCATATTTTCGAACCGTTCTTTACGACAAAGGATCAGGGGAAGGGGACGGGCCTGGGACTCTCGGTGGTCTACGGGGTGGTGAATTCGCATGAAGGATTTATCACCATGCAGAGCGATATCGGGAAAGGCTCGATGTTCAGCCTGTATTTCCCGTTGCTGACAGACAAGGAGAAACTGCATCGGAGCGCAAAACATCGAAAACTGGTGCGGGGGAAGGAGAAGGTGCTGGTGATCGACGACGAAGAGTCCGTGGGAGAGGTCATCAGAGGGATGCTGGTCGATCTGGGATATGAAGTGACGACGGTGCAAAGCGGCAAGGAGGCGATTGAGCTGTTTAAGCGAAAGAGACGATTTGACCTCATCGTTCTCGATATGAACATGCCCACGATGGGGGGGCGCGAAACTTTCTACAAGCTGAAAGAACTTCAACCGGAGATCCGCGTAGTCATCTCAACCGGCTACAGCAACACAAGTCTGGACGGATCGCCTCTCCGTCAGGCCGTAGATGGTATCTTGCAGAAGCCGTACCAACTTGAAGAGTTGTCACAGATCGTGCGCGCTGCGCTGGAAACCAGGGGCGAGCAAAACGCGTGACCCTCTTATAGTTCCCTTGGGCAGGCCGGCCCCTTCTCCGGTGGTGTCCTACTTTCAATTTTCTAAGCAATGCAATACAAAAAAAACGTCATCGTGAGCGGAGTCGAACGATGAAATGGGAAGGCTTACTCAGAATGGGCGGGGAGCACCCTTCGACTTCGCTCAGGGTGACGAACCATTTTTGAAATCAGGACATCACCCCTTCTCCAGCATTCTTGCAACTCGCCCAAATAATCAGTAATATTTTGTAACTGTTCAGCGTGTTCACCCCGTGAGATACCATGAACGGTGCCTTTATCGGCGTTCCTCCGTGTGTCATCGGTGGTAAAAAAATGCTCCATTGTTTCACAGCGCTAAGTCGTTACCATATTTTCTTGTAACACCGCCACGATTTCGCCGCGGTTACACCCACGCGATTGGACCACGCACTAAATCATGAGTCTCGAATCATTCGGTCGACAACTCCGCACGTCCCGTGAGCAAAAGCAGATGACGCTCGCGGCCATTTCCGACGCGACGCGGATCAATCATAAGTTTCTCGAGGCTATCGAAAACGGCAAGTTCTCGATCCTCCCCCAGGCCTATGTCCGCGCGTTTATCCGGGCTTACGCAAAAGCAGTCGACCTCGACGCCGACGAAGCGATTCGCCGGTACGACGAGGAGAATCGCGAGATCCAAAGCGCGGCGGAACAATGGATCGCGCGGTCGAGACCGGCGCCAGCCGCCCCCTCCGGCACGCTGAAACAACGTCCGCCACTGCTGAGTCAACTGAAGCATCGCGAGCTGCTTCTTCTGGGTCTTACCGTCCTTGCCATTGTGGCCGTGGCCTATTTCTCATACACGACGGCGGATTCGGTGCCACCGGAAACCCTCCATGAGGTACCGTTCGACTCCGTGGTGCGTGAGACAGAAGCGACAACCAGTCCGGAGGAACAGGCAAAGCCTGCGACCCTCCCCATGAGTTCCCCCGTATCCGACAGCCTCCGGCTGGAGATCACGACGCTGGATTCCGTCTGGATGACAATCCTCATCGATGAGGACCGTAAAGGGGAATACCTGTTCGCCCCGAATAGAAAACGTTCGTGGACTGCCAGGGAACAGTTTGTGATCTCCATGGGCAACGCCGGTAACGCCACGTTCCGGTTGAACGGAAAAGATCTCGGGGCACTCGGCAGGAAAGGAGCAGTCGTGCGGGGTGTCCTTATTACGGATGACGGAATTCACGCACAGCCGTAAAAACCTCTCCGCCATGCCTGCCAGCCCCGCCACGATCAAGCACGTTGAAGCCCTCCGCACGAAGCTCCGCGAACACGATTACCGGTACTATGTACTTGCCCAGCCGGCCATTGCCGACGAAGAATATGACCGGCTGATGCGTGAGCTCACGGAGCTGGAGGTGAAGTATCCGGAGCTTGCCAGCACGGATTCCCCCACCCAGCGCGTCGGCGGGCAGCCAACGAAAGAATTTGCCACGGTATCGCATGCCGTCCCGATGCTCAGCCTTTCCAACACCTACAGCGAGGAGGAGTTGCAGGACTTTGATCGACGTGTCCGGGCTCTGTTGGGGAAAGAGCCGTTCAGATATGTCTGCGAACTGAAGTTCGACGGAGCTGCCGTCAGTCTCGTCTACCGGGACGGCGTGATCGTCCGCGGTGCCACCCGGGGTGATGGGGTGCAAGGGGACGACATCACGCAGAACCTGAAAACGATTCGTTCCATTCCGCTCCGGGTATTCGGGAAGAAGAAGGGATTGACCGATTTCGAAGTTCGGGGGGAGGTGTACATGGAACGGGAGGACTTTCGCCGGATGAATGAAGAACGGGAGCTGGCTGGTGAGAAAACGTTTATCAATCCCCGGAACTCCGCCGCAGGCACGCTCAAACTTCAGGATTCGAAAGTCGTTGCCACGCGCCCCCTTCGCTTCATGGCCTACTATCTTCGCGCCGAACGGTTCGAGCTTCAGAGCCATTTTGACAACCTGAAACTCCTTCGTGGACTGGGCTTCCCGGTCAGTACCCAAGCCCGGCTTTGCCGGACGATCGGGGAGGTGACGGCATACTGGAAGGCATGGGAAGAGCGTCGTGAGGAGCTGCCGTACGATATCGACGGTGTCGTCGTCAAGGTCGACCTGCTCCGGCAGCAGGAGCGCCTCGGGTCGATCGCCAAAAGTCCCCGTTGGGCGATCGCGTTTAAGTTTGCCGCCCGCAAGGGAACGACAACGTTGAAGGGAATCACGCTGCAGGTGGGCCGGGTCGGGACGATCACGCCGGTCGCAGAGCTCGAACCGGTGTTTGTCGGTGGATCGACCGTTTCCCGCGCCACACTTCACAACGAAGACTATATCCGGGACCTGGACATCCGTACTGGCGATACCGTCGTGGTGGAAAAAGGGGGGGACGTTATCCCGAAGGTGAGTGCCGTGCTTGCGGAACGACGTAAAGCCGGGAGCAAGCGTTTTGTCATGCCGAAAACGTGTCCGGTGTGTGGTTCAAAAATTTTTCGTCCGCCCGAAGAAGCAAACTATTATTGCGAGAACAGCGAATGCCCCGCGCAGGTCAAGGGGCGCATCGAGCATTTTGCCCACCGGGGCGCGATGGATATTGAGGGACTGGGCGAAGCCATCGTGGATCAATTGGTCGGACTGGGACTCGTGCGGAATTACACGGACCTGTACAAGCTTGCGGGGAAGAAAAAACAGCTACTGGAGCTTGACCGGTGGGGGGAAAAAAGCGTTGAGAACCTGTTGAACGCCATTGAAGAGAGCAAGAAGAAACCGTTCGCCCGCGTCCTCTTTGCCATGGGGATCCGCCATGTCGGGGCGGGGGTAGCCAGGCTTGTGGTCAGCCGATTCACTTCCATCGACCAGCTCATGGAGGCCCCGAAGGAGGAACTGGAGCAGGTGCAGGGAATCGGTCCGAGGATAGCGGAAAGCATCGCGCGGTTTTTCTCGGAGAGCCACAACAAGAAAATTGTGCAGAAGCTTCGTGAGGCAAAGGTTCAGCTGGAAGAGAAACAGAAAAAAGAGGGGAACAACGCGTCGCTTGCCGGCAAGACCTTTGTCCTGACCGGTACCCTGGCGGGGTTCAGTCGCGAGGAGGCAAGGCAAAAAATCGAAGCCATGGGGGGGAAGGTCACTTCGAGCGTCAGCAAGAAAACGGATTACGTGGTGGTGGGCGAGGAGGCCGGCTCGAAGCTCGATAAGGCCCGCGAGCTGGGTGTCCAGACCCTCGATGAGAAGGCATTTGTGCGTTTGGTTCAGTAAGGGAATTGGCATCCGAAACAACGAACCATCTCCGGTTGATGCAGTTTTTCTTGAGAAGTCATCTCAAAAAACGAATTGGTTCCAATAAGGAGCACGCTTCGCGTGCTTCAGTAGTATGCCTCCGGCTGTGCATTTTTGTGGCAAAAAATCAAGAGGGTTGTTGAGACCGCTCCGAGTCAAAGGAGAGCAGGCACGAATGTTTGAACACTTGCGGTTAAAAGCGGGAACGTGGTATGCACGGATGCACTTTCGATCTGCGAAAGACCCGATAGTCCATTTTAACGACGTTCTTTCCTCCGCAAGAAACGCGTTGATTCTCCTTCCTGAAACAGCCCAGGACGATGGGGCCGTCACGGGCGTGGTCGAGCAACTCCGGCATAAATTTCAAACGGGCAGTATCACGCTGGTATCACCCCGATGGAGCGCGGCGCCGTTTGCAGGTGATCAGGGTTCCACGCTCGTGACGTACTCCGCGGAGGATCTTACCATGTGGTTCATACCGCGCATGGAGTTGCTTCGAAAGGTGAAAAAGAGTACATTCGACGTGGCAATCGACCTGAATCTCGGCTTCTCGCTGCCGAGTGCGTTTCTTTGCCGCGCATCCCAGGCGCCTGTGCGTGTCAGTTTCACGAAACCCCACGCAGACGAGTTTTACAATTTTCAGGTGCAAGCTGCTCCGGCCCTGCCGCTCCAGCAGGCCTATGCAATGTTGATAAAATGCATGGAAATGTTTTAACCCGCCGTTCTCTGTCAAGGCATGAGGAGGATGTTATGCAGTTCGAAATCAAGAAAAACGGTGAAGCGACCATCCTGAAGATCAAGGAACGGAAACTGGACGCCAGTGTTTCACCCGAGTTGAAAGGCGAATTCCTGCTCCTCTGCACGCCTGCGACAAAGAACCTGGTTGTCGACATGACCGAAGTGGAATTCTGCGACAGCAGCGGGCTGAGCGCGCTGCTCATCGCCGAGCGGAAGATGCGGGAGAATGGGGGAGTGGTGCAGTTGGCCGGTTTGCAGAAGAAAGTGCTCTCCTTGATTCGTATTTCCCGTCTCGATCGCGCCTTCCGCATCCACGATACCGTGGCCAAAGCTCTGAAGTCCTGACACTCTCTGCCGTTCCGCCACCGACCGTTTCCAGAACCGGAGCAGACCATGAGCTTTACCACGCTGGACTATGTCGTTCTCGCCGTCTATCTCATCGCTATAGCCTCCTTCGGCATCTGGCGCGGCGGCAAGCAAGGATCAGCCCGGGATTATTTCCTCGGAAAGGACAATATCCCCTGGTGGGTCGTCTGTTTCTCCATCGTCGCGGCAGAGACCAGCACGCTGACCTTTATCAGTATCCCCGGGCTCGCGTATCTTACGAACTTGAATTTTCTCCAGGTCACGTTCGGATATCTGCTCGGTCGTATCGTCGTCAGCTTCATTTTCCTTCCCGCATACTATAAAGGGGAGCTGACCACCGCATACGGGTTCCTGCAGACCCGGTTCGGCGCGAAGACGCGCAGCTTCTCCTCCATGGTCTTCCTTCTCACCCGCACCGCGGCGGATGGCGTCCGCTTGTTCGCCACGGCCATTCCCCTGAAGTTCGTTCTTGATATCGACTACCCGCTCGCCATTGTCATTCTTGCCGGAGTTGCCCTGGCTTATACCTACATCGGCGGTGTCCGCGGGGTCATCTGGGTCGATGCGATCCAGATGGTCGTCTACATTGGGGGGGCGTTGCTTGCAGGGATCATCCTGATTGCTCAGCATCCTGAAGGATGGACCGGGCTTACGCGTCTGGCGATTGAGCAGGGAAAGTTCAGCATCTTCAATCCCGGGTTTGGGGAGGGGTTCTGGAGTCAGCCCTATACGTTGTTGGGAGGAGTGCTCGGCGGGGCGTTCCTCTCCATGGCGTCGCACGGGACGGACCAGTTGATCGTTCAGCGGGTACTAACCACAAAATCGCTGCGGGGAAGCCAGAAGGCCCTTATTGTAAGCGGCATCATTATTATCTTTCAGTTCGCGCTCTTTTTGGTGGTCGGACTTCTACTCTACGGTCACTACCAGGGGGCAACGCTCGCAGGCCTCGGCCTGACGCGGGCGGACGAGATTTTTCCCCGGTTCATCATCGAGGGGCTTCCTCCCGGAGTGTCGGGGTTTATCATCGCCGGGCTGTTTGCCGCCGCGCTTTCGACGCTGGCCGGGTCGATGAGCTCGATGGCGTCGTCGACGATCATGGATCTCTACAAGCCTTACTTCGGTTCGAACGTTTCGCCGAAACGCGAGCTCTTCCTCGCGCGAGCGGTCACCGTCGTCTGGGCCGGCCTGCTCGTAGGTTCGGCAATATTCTTCATGAACACCAGCCAGACGGTCGTGGAGCTGGCACTGAGTATCGCTTCGTTTACGTACGGCGGATTGCTCGGTACCTTCCTCCTCGGTGTCTTGTTCAAGCGTCCAACGCAGGAGGATGCGCTCGCAGGATTTGTTGCGGGAATCCTGGTCATGGTCACCGTGATTTCGCTGAAGCTGGTCGCGTGGACGTGGTTCACCATCATCGGCGTTGCTGCAACGCTGATTGTCGGCGCTCTGTTAAGCGCCCTTTCCCCGCGGGATCATACAGGGTAATGGCATGAGACGTACGAAGCTCCCGCTCCCGTCACCGGAACAGAGGACGGAGCTTGATCGTCACATCAAGGGTTACTTCGATTTCCTCCGGCTCGAAAAAGGGGTCAGTACTCATACCGATGCCTCCTACCGGTTCGACCTGAAAAAGTATCGCGACTTCCTGCTGAAACACGACATCCACTCCCCCGCACAGATCACCCCGTCGCACGTCAGCGGTTTCATCCAGGCACTCCACCCGTCCGGCCTCTCCGCCCGGACAATCGCGCGTACACTCTCCGCCGTCCGCGGGTTCCACCGCTATCTTGTGGGTGAGGGTCTTCACGACGATGATCCGACCCAGGAGATCGACGCACCAAAACGGACCAAGCCGCTCCCGGGTGTTCTTACAATAGCAGAAGTTGAGGCGATTCTCGGACAACCGGATTCCCGAAAAACGCTCGGCCTGCGCGATCGCGCCATTCTCGAGGTGCTCTACGCAACAGGAGTCCGGGTTTCGGAACTGACCGGGCTGACCCAGATGAATCTGAAATTCGAGGAAGGGTTGGTGCTGGTTTTCGGGAAAGGGTCGAAGGAACGCTTGGTCCCGATCGGCCATTCCGCGATGGATTGGGTGAGGAAGTACCAGCGCCATGGAAGGGTTCACCTTGCAAAACCGAACAAATCGTATGATATCCTGTTCTTGAATTTCCGTGGCGGGCAGTTGTCACGGGCGGCGATCCGCGACATGGTGGAGAAGTACGCGACGATGGCCGGCGTGAAGAAAGAAGTCCACCCGCACACCTTCCGACATTCTTTTGCCACCCATTTGCTTGAAGGGGGGGCCGATTTGCGGGCGGTGCAGGAGATGCTCGGTCATGCGGATATCGCTACGACACAAATCTATACACACATCGACCGGGAATATCTCAAGAGTGTCCACCGGTCGTTCCATCCGCGGGCCTGAAGGCCACACCCCCTGCTCCATTACTTGAGTTTCTTCCTTTTTTTTGCTACCCTGTAGAGTCACTCTCCCGCAGGTTTAGCACATCCGCCTCGTGCGGACTTGTCCGCTTCAACAGCGGTCGGGCCCGCTTGGGGCGGGTCGACTCCCGGGGGATTTTTTTTATCCAAGAACACCATTTTCCGAAATTTCGTGGAATACCTGCCAATTTTCCCCATTCTCATTTTCTCCATTGTCGTCCATGAGGTGGCCCATGGGCTGACCGCGTTGAAGCTTGGAGACCCGACCGCCCGCGATCTGGGAAGGCTCACACTCAACCCGATTCCGCACATCGACCTCTTCGGATCGATCCTTGTTCCGGTGATGTCGTATCTTGCTGCCGGAGCCGTCTTCATAGCCTGGGCAAAACCGGTGCCCGTCAATCCAATGTATTTCAAACATTTCCGGCGTGATGATATCCTTGTCTCCGCCGCCGGCCCCGTTTCCAACCTGATTGTTGCGATCGGTTGTGCGTTGCTCTATGTTGTCACCCTGAAATTGTTCGGCCCCGTGCAGGATATCCCGGAAGGGTTTGAGCGGACGGTCGTGGGGTTTGTGAACGCGATGTTTCTGGGGGGCATCACGTTGAATATCTTCCTTGCCGTTTTCAACCTGATCCCCGTACCGCCGCTGGACGGTTCGCACGTCCTGGCGTCCCTGCTTCCGGCCGAACTGGGAAACCGCTTCCGTCAAATCGGCTTCTTCGGTATTATCGCCATATTGCTCCTGATGAGAGTGGAGCTGTTTCGGGATCTTATTCTCTCCATTGTCCGTGGATTGATCGTTCCATACCGTCTTTTGATCGATCTTCTTGTATGAGGACGGACCAACGCCGCATTCTGATACTCGCGGAGGGAAAATTCAGTCCCCTGAAGTCCAAAACCGCCAACGGGGCGATTGTGTATCTGCCGCACCAGATTATTGCCGTCATTGACAGCACGAAGGCCGGCATGACGTCCCAACAGGTTCTGGGATACGGTGGCGACCTCCCGGTGGTCGCGAGCCTGGAGGAAGGATTAAAATTCAACCCAACGCATCTGCTCATCGGAATCGCCCCGGCGGGAGGGCGGCTTCCCGCCGATTGGCGTGAGATGATCAAACAAACACTCAGGGCCGGGCTTCACATCCTGAGCGGGCTGCATACCATCCTCTCCGATGACCCGGAGCTTGCGCGACTGGCACAGGAGTGTGGCGTCGTGATAACGGATTACCGTAAGATTCCACCTGAATCGGAAATCGTCGCGCGCGGAGCCTTCCTGGAATGGAAATCGAAGATCATTCTCACGGTCGGCACGGATTGTAATATCGGCAAGATGACCACGATCCTCGAAGTCCATAAGGACCTCCGGCAGCGCGGGTTGAAGTCCGATTTCGTTGCAACCGGACAAACGGGGATTCTCATCCAGGGTCGCGGCATTGCCGTTGACTCCATCATCAGTGATTACATCGCCGGGGCAGTTGAGCGGGAGATCGATCAGTCGGTGAAGGAAGGGTATGACTATATTCTCGTGGAGGGGCAGGGAGCCCTGACCCATATGGGATACTCCGGTGTCACCCTTGGACTGATCCATGGCACGATGCCCGACGCGATGATTCTCTGTCATCAACCAACGCGCATCAAAGACGATTATGGATTTGCCATGCCGGACCTGCGGCGGATTGCCCGGATCCATGAAGAACTGGTCAGGTTTTATAAGGAAACGAAAGTGGTCGGGATCGGGATCAATTCTATCGGATTGACGGATGAGGAGTCGCAGGAGATTGCCGGGAAAATCACGCGGGAAACCGGCCTGCCGGCGGTCGATGCGTTCCGGTTCGGACCCCAAAAGCTGACGGATGCATTGCTCGGCTATCTGAATTCGCAGTAGACCAAGGGAGAACAGCGTGCAGTATTTTCGATATCAGGAACAGGAGTTATGGTGTGAAGAGGTCCCCGTGAGCGAGCTCGCTCAGGAGTTCGGAACACCGCTCTATGTGTACAGCAAGAATCAAATTGCCGATAACTTCCGCGCGGTTGAGGCTCCACTGGCTGGGATCGATCACATGGTGTGTTACGCACTCAAGGCGAACTCCAATCCCGCGATCCTTACTTTGCTGGCGCAGGAAGGGGCGGGAGCCGATGTAGTTTCAGCCGGGGAGTTGTATCTTGCCCTGAAAGCCGGATTTGCACCCGGGCAGATAGCGTTTGCAGGAGTGGGCAAGCGGGAGGATGAAATCGAGTACGCGCTCAACAGTAATATTTTCGTTTTCAATGCAGAATCGACCCAGGAACTGCAGTTAATCTCGTTGGTGGCCGCGCGCCTTGGGAAGAAGGCCCGCATCGGCTTGCGGATCAATCCTGATATCGATGCCCAGAGCCACCCGTACATCACCACGGGACTGAAGGAAAACAAGTTTGGGATCAGCGCAGGGGAAGCCATGGCTGTATTCCAGTACGCTGCGGGGCTGCCCGGGATTGAGGTCATCGGCATCCACACCCACATCGGGTCGCAGATCGTGAAGGTTGAACCATTTGTGGAAGCGGCGGGGTTCGTGGCCGGACTCGTTGCGAAACTCCGCGAAGCCGGGATCATGTTGCAGCATATTGATTTTGGCGGAGGGATCGGGGTGCAGTATGCCAATGCCTTGTTCCATGAAGGCCTGCCACATGAAAATCCGGGGGCCATTCCTCCCCCGCCGGGGGATTTTGTAAGAGCGGTCCTTCCGACCCTGAAGGAAACCGGGTGCTCGCTCTGGCTTGAGCCGGGTCGCTCCATTGTGGCGGACGCAGGCGTCTTGCTGACAACCGTCCTCTACACCAAGGAAAACGGCTTGAAGAAATTTGTCATCGTGGACGGCGGGATGAACGACTTGTTGCGGCCCGCGCTCTACGATGCCTACCACCAGATTGTCCCAGTGAAAATCACCACGTATGAGCATGACAAGGTGGATGTCGTCGGACCGATTTGCGAGACAGGCGACTTTTTCGCCAGGGACCGCATGCTGGCGAAGGTCAAACGGAACGATCACCTTGCAATCATGACGACGGGGGCTTACGGGTATGTCAATACCTCAAATTACAATGCGCGGCCCAGACCGGCGGAAATTCTGGTGAACGGAGAGAAAGTCCGGGTCATCCGCGAACGACAAACTTTGGATCAGTTGTTTTAACCACGAACCTCAGGAGGGGTGTACTGGCATGAAGCTTCATGATGTCGCGGTGGTTGGTGCGACCGGCATGGTCGGTCGTGCGATGGTGAAGGTTCTCGAGCAACGGGCCTTCCCGGTCAACCGGCTTATTCTTCTGGCGACCGAACGATCGGCGGGCAAGGAAATTTCGTTTAATGGGAAACCAGTCCCGGTGCAGAAACTGGAGCCGGAGAAATTCAAGAACATTGAGTATGCTCTGTTTTCCGCAGGGGCGACGGTCAGCAAGGAGTTTGCCCCCATCGCTGTCAAGCATGGGGCAGTCGTGATTGACAACAGCAGTGCCTTTCGCATGGAGGAAGGAGTTCCCCTGGTGGTCCCGGAAGTCAACCGCCGGCAGATCTTCAAACACAAGGGGATCATTGCCAATCCGAATTGTTCCACCATCCAGATGGTGGTCGTTCTGAAACCACTGCATGACCGGTTCAAGATCAAGCGCGTCGTTGTTTCCACGTACCAGTCGGTGACGGGTGCGGGGAGCAAAGCGGTCGTTCAGCTTCAGGACGAACTCGCGGGCCGCACTCCGAAAGAGATGAAATTTCCGCACAGGATCGCTTTCAACTGCCTGCCGCACATCGATATCTTCTTTGATGACGGCTACACCAAAGAGGAGGTGAAGATGATGAAGGAAACGCAGAAGATCATGGGGGAACCGATCAAGGTGACCGCAACGACCGTCCGGGTTCCGGTGATTGGCGGACACAGCGAGTCGGTGAACATCGAGTTCGAGAAAAAAGTCACACCGGCCGAAGTCCGGGAGATCCTGACAAAAGCGCCCGGAGTGATCGTCCAGGACGACCCGAAGAGCAATGTCTATCCGATGCCGATCAACGCGTATGAAAGAGATGAGGTCTTTGTCGGGCGTATCCGGGCCGATCAAACAGTCGCGAACGGAATCAACCTGTGGATTGTTTCGGATAATATCCGGAAGGGGGCAGCAACGAATGCGGTGCAGATTGCCGAGGCGTTGGCGTTGGGGAAGTGATCCCGCCCGCGGTTCGGAAAGATTTTTGTAACCATAGAGGAGGTTCGTATCGTGCGTGGAACGATTCTGATGATGGTCCTGATGCTCCTGGTGACGGTGGGTTGTTCCCGGAAGGAAGAAGGGAAGCAAACTGAGCTCGTCACGTTTAAACTGCGCGGCGAGGTTGTCGGACTGAGTCCGGAAAAGGGTCGCATGATGATCGCCCACGAGGAGATCCCTGACTACATGCAGGCCATGACGATGCCGTTCAAGATCAAGGACTCCACGCTCTTCACGGGCATCGAAGTAGGTGATACCGTCGAAGGGACGCTTGCGGTCTCCCGGACGGAGAGCTGGATCGCAAGTCTTGCCGTGGTGGGAAAAGGGGAAACAGCGCAGCTCTCCGCAGAGGATGTATTGTTTCGCAAGCTCTATAAAGAGGGGGAGCCGCTCCCGGATTATGCGTTTACGAATCATGAGGGAAAGCGGATCAGGTTCAGCGATTTTCGTGGAAAAGTACTGGCCTTCACATTCATCTATACGCGCTGCCCGCTTCCCGATTTCTGTATCCGCATGAGCGACCACTTTGCGAAGATCCAGAAAGCGCTCAAGTCCGACCGGAGTCTCGGTGGAACCTGGCATCTCCTGACCATCAGTTTTGATCCGGATTTCGATACTCCCGCTGTCTTGAAAAAGTACGGTGAAAACTACGGGGCCGACTTCGGCTCTTGGGATTTTGCGACGGACGATATTCGTTCCATTACCACTCTTGCCGATGGTCTCAATCTGACGATGGAGGAGGATGAGGGGGGACTGATCGCGCATAACCTTCGGACGGCTGTTCTCGATGCGAAGGGGAACCTGGCGAAGATCTTCGTCGGCAACGAGTGGACCCCTGATGACGTCGTGCAGGAGATGAGGAAGCAGGTTCGCGCATCCGTTGCATCCCAATAATACAGCCGCCATCTTCATGGCGACGACGGAGCCCTGAGTGAAGATCGATTTCCGAGAGCGCATACGGCAAGGCCCGATCCTGTGTGATGGAGCCATGGGAACACTCCTCGATTTGTACGAATACCCCGAGCGTCCCCACGAGATCCAGAACCTCAAAAACCCCGATATCGTTGAACGGGTCCACCGCGACTACATCGATGCGGGGGCGGAGATTATCGAGACCAACACCTTCTCCGCCAACCGGCTCCGGCTCACCCAATTTCACCTTGAAGACAGACTTGTGGAGATCAATCGGCGCGCTGTGGAAATTGCCCGCAGGGCAGCCGGCGACCGTGCCTACGTGGCGGGGGCCGTTGGCCCATCCGGCAAACTTCTCGAACCGATCGGGAAGCTTCGGTTCTCCGAGGCGCGGGCTGCGTTCCGGGAGCAAATCGAGATTCTTGTCGATACCGGTGTCGACCTCCTGATCCTCGAGACCTTCGTCAGCCTTCAGGAACTGGACGAAGCGATCTCGGCCGCAAAAGAAGTATGCGACCTGCCCATCGTTGCCCAGAAAGCCTTCCCCGAGGACGGTTCCATCCTCTCCGGTTCGTTTCCCATCGAAGTGGTCGAGCATATCCTTTCCCGCGGCGTCGACGTGGTGGGGGCAAACTGCACCGTCGGGCCGCAACGGATGTTCAGCATTATCCGGGCTATGTACAAAGATGGGGTGATTCTCTCAGCGCAACCTGCTGCAGGCATTCCGACGCTCCTGGACGGCCGGGCCGTGTATCATACGTCTCCGGACTACCTGGCCGCGTATGCAAAAGAACTGGTGGAGGCGGGGGTGACCCTTGTGGGAGCATGTTGCGGTTCGACGCCGGCCCATATCCGGGCGATGCGAACAGTGCTCGATGGTCTGCAGAGCCGGACGGGGCCCGGGGAACCGGCCGGACGGGTTGAAAGGCCGCGGAGACCGGAGGTCAGCATAGCTTCCCCGCCAGTCGAAGCGCGGGTGGCGGACGAGCGATCGCTCTTTGCCCGGAACATCGGAAAGAAATTTCTCACCAGCGTGGAGCTCGATATCCCGCGGGGATTAGACATGGCGCCGGTCCTCGAAGGCGCGCGCTATCTGTACAAGCATGGGATCGATGCCATCAACGTGACGGACGGAGCCCGTGCACGGTTGCGCATGAGCTCCATCGCCCTTTCCACCCTGATCCAGCAACAGGTGGGTATAGAAGCCATGACGCACCTTGCCACCCGGGACCGGAACATGATAGGCCTGCAGGCAGAACTGCTGGGTGCACACGCACTCGGCTTGCGGAATATTCTCTGCATTACGGGCGACCCCACGAGCATCGGCGACTATCCGCATGCAACCTCCGTTTTCGACGTCGATTCTGCCGGACTTCTCCGGGCCGTCCGCTCGATGAATGAGGGTCGCGACCTGATGGGAAACACGATTGAGCACAAAACCTCGTTCCTGATCGCCTGCGCAGCGAATCCCCGAGCGAACGATATGGACGCGGAGATTCGGAAGCTTGAGAAGAAAATCGAAGCGGGAGCAGACATCATTTACACCCAACCGATCTATGAGATGAAGACGCTTGAGCTTTTTCTCAAGCGGATTGCTCAATGGCACAAGCCGGTTATGCTTGGCATCCTGCCGTTGCGTGGCTACAAACACGCGGAGTTTCTGCATAATGAAATCCCCGGCATGACCATTCCCGACCGGGTGCGGGAACAGTTGCGCAGTGCGGCGGACCGCGCCCCTCAGGTCGGGGTGGAACTCGCGAGCAAGTTTCTGAACGAAGCCAAAACCGTGGTGGCCGGGGTCTACCTCATGCCCCCGTTCAAGAAATACGAAATTGTTCCTCAAATCCTCGATCAGATTCGATAATCCCCCCCCTACTTTCTCCTTGCTTTTTGACCTCCTCTTCGCAATATTCTTGCGAATAAATCAAGCAAAAGAAGCAAGGAGGCTGTTTGTCAGTCTTTATCCACACCTTCTTTTCGTTCGTCTTTCTACACCTTGCCGGCCTTACGTTCACAGTTTCATTCTCCCAGTCTCAACCATCACAACGTATCCTCACGGCAGTTCGCTCCCAGGATCGGATACGGATTGATGGTTTCCTGACGGAATCCGTCTGGGACCGAAAAGGGGAGGATGGATTTGTCCAGCGGGAACCGTATGAAGGAGCCCCTCTCTCGGAACGGACGGAGGTATGGATTGCGTACGACGACGATGCCCTGTATGTTGCAGCAAGAATGGAAGAAAGCCGGCCTGACTCCATCATCGGTCGCCTGGCTCGACGCGACAGCGATCCCGAATCCGACCACATTGGCTTCGGGATTGATGCCGGCCACGACCGGAGGACGGCATACTATTTCATCGTCAACCCCGTCGGGGCCATCCGCGATGGAACCTTTTCCAATGATACCTATCCCGATGAGAGTTGGGACGGCGTTTGGGACGTGGCGGTACAGGTGGATGAGAAAGGGTGGACAGCCGAGTTCCGCGTCCCGTACTCCCAGCTTCGGTTTTCCAAACAGGATCGATACATCTGGGGGATCGATTTTCGCCGGCGCATCCATCGGAAGAACGAAGAAGGCTTCCTCGTACTCCATCCCCGTACGGATTTCTTGCGCGTTTCCCGCTGGCCCGAACTCCACGGTATCGAGGGGATCGAGCCCCCCACGCGTGTTGAAATCCTTCCGTATGTTACTGCCACGGGGAAGTTTCTTGAGAAACCCCCCGTCGCCAACTTCAACATGGGACGCGACGACCCGTTCATCCTCGGGCGCGATTTTTTCGGCAGTGCCGGAGCGGACGCCAGGATCGGATTAGACGGCGATCTGACCCTCGGTCTTTCACTCAATCCAGACTTCGCCCAGGTGGAAGTCGATCCCGCTGTGGTGAACCTGACGGCGTATGAGGTCCGCTATCAGGAGAAACGTCCCCTCTTTACGGAGGGATCATCCATCCTGGATAATTTTGGTTCCGGTGGGGCCGCCACACTCCAGAACTTCAACTGGACCAACCCGAACTTCTTCTACAGCCGACGCATCGGCCGCTCGCCACAAGGTTCCGTCACGCATCAGGGGTTCCGGGATATCCCCGATCGGACCACCATCCTCGGAGCGGCAAAGGTCACCGGGAGGATTGACCCGACATGGTCGATCGCAGCCGTCACAGCCCTGACAGACCGTGAGTTCGGCCGCGTCGATTCAGCCGGCGTTCAGTTCCGCGAGGAAATCGAACCTCTCACCCTGTACACTGCCTTCAGAACACTGAAGGAGTTCAATGGGGCCCGGCAGGCCATTGGTGTGCTTGGCACGTTTGTCGAGCGCGACCTCAGGGAGTCGCGGCTGGACGCGGTTCTGAACAGGAGAGCCGTTTCGCTGGCAATCGATGGCTGGATGTTTCTGGACGAGGAAAAAGATTGGGTCGTGACGGGTTGGACAGGGGGGACCATGGTTGAAGGGACGACTGCCCGGATAGCTTCGCTCCAACGATCCGCAGTTCATTTTTTCCAGAGGCCGGATGCGGATCATGTGGAGGTCGATGCTTCCGGCACCACCATGACCGGATGGGCTTCGAGGGTATGGCTCGACAGAGTAAAAGGGAACCTGATCTTCAATGCAGCAGTGGGTGCCATCCATCCGAAATTCGACGCAAACGATGCAGGCTTCCTTACAAACGCGGATGTTCTGAATGCCCATCTCTACGCCGGTTACCAGTGGTTTGAACAAGGTGGGTTGTTCCGGTACCGGGCGTTGATGGGGACGATTTACCGGAACTACAATTTTGGAGGGGTTGCCACCCGCAGCAAGTACCAGGTGGCGAGCGACATGCAGTTGGTAAATTTTTGGAGAAGCTATATTCAGGTGGGCTACGATGCAACGGTGCTGGACGACCAGCGGACGCGCGGGGGGCCGCTCATGGAGCTTCCCGCCGGAGTGGACGGTTACTTCCAGGTCTCCAGCGATCCGCGCGAAGCGTTGACGGGATCTATCACAATCCAGGGATCCGCTTCCTCACTGCGGGGAACCTACCACTCGTTCTCCCTGAACCTGAACTGGCGTGCTTCGAAGACGCTCCAGGTGCAGGGAGGGCCGACGTTCTTCCGGCTTTCCTCGAAAGCGCAGTATATCAGTTCCTTCAGCGATCCTTTTGCCGTCGAGACGTTCGGCCGGCGGTATGTGTTTGGGAACCTTGACCAGCGACAGGTTGCCGCAGCGCTCCGTGTCAACTGGACCTTCACTCCGGTGCTCAGCTTCCAGTTGTACCTCCAACCGCTTCTTTCGATCGGGAGCTATTCGACCATCAAGGAGTTCGCCAAACCCCGCACTTTTTCGTTCAACCGTTATGGCGAGGGAGCTTCGACGATCGGTCTCATCAATGACCGCTATACCGTCGATCCGGACGGAGAGAATGGGCCTGCGAATCCTTTTTCCTTCACCAATCCCAATTTCAACTTCAAGTCGGTCCGCGCCAACGCCGTCCTCCGCTGGGAGTATCTCCCGGGATCGACCCTCTACTTTGTCTGGACAAACGAAAAAGTGAACTACGAAATCAGGGGGGATTTCGAGTGGGGGAGGGATGTGCAGACGCTGCTTCGTGACCGTCCGGATAACGTCTTCTCTGTCAAGCTCACCTACTGGCTGAATCCGTAACGATCTGAAGATTACCGGGTTTTCCTGGCCACCGTCGAGGTAAACTCAGCCTCTCCCGCCACCGAGAGCAGGTCCACGTCGAGGATTTGTTCGATGGTGTATTCGGCGGCGATGGCTCTTTCCAGAAATTGCAGTGTAATAACCTTGTTCTGTTGGAGGGCGGCCATCCGTGCTTTCATGTACAGCACGTCCGGGGAATCCGGGGCGAGGGATTCCGCGCGGTCCATCTGCTTCTGGGCCGCTTCGAAATTGCCTCTCCGCGACTGGAGCAAGGCAAGGTAGGTGTGGGAGACGAGGTTATCCGGATCGACGCCCAGAAGTGAATCGGCAATGGCGATCCCTCTGTCCAGAGCTCTCAGGGAGGGGTCAAGCTTACCTTCGAGTTGGTACGCGCGTCCAATCCAGTAGTTGAGAACGATCTTTGTCCTTGGGTCGGATGCAGCCAGATAGCGTTCACAGGCCGTGTACACCCGCTCTTCCATATCGGCGCTGATCAGGGCGTTAAACTTGAACCTCATGGAAAGCAGGGAATCCTCCATCCCCAGTTTCGCCGCCTGGTCGTATGACCTCACCGCTGCCTGATATTCTCTCCGGTAATGGTGAAGCAAACCGGTGACGAAGTGCGTCCCAGGGTGTCCAGGGTCGATGGGTGCGACGTGAGCGATGTTCTTCGCAGCGGACTCAAAATCCCCATCGATAATGTCAACCATTGCGAGCATGCGGTATGGCTGTGTGCCGGCGGGTCGGAGCGAAAGACTTTTGGTCGCCATCTCCCGCACGTTGGTAAAACGACGGTTATACCAGTATGATTCGGCAAGGACGTCGTAGGCGAGGGGGAGATTCGAGTTGAATCCCACTGCCGCGCGCCCCAGGTCGAACGCCTGGTTCACAAGAGTTTGATCCCGCTCTCCCGTCCTTTTAAAGCGCTCGAGCAGACCTCTGCCGAAGCCCGCGAGAGCATCAGCAAAGGTCGAATCGTACTGGAGTGCGATTTGAAGGTAGGCGATCCCCTGCTCAACCGCGGGTAAGTTAGGCAGTTGCACAAGGTGGATACCGCGCAGGTAATAGTCGTAGGCCTCCGCACTGGGCGATGGTCGTCGGGGTGAGGGAAGATTGGCCGACCCTACCTGGAGTTGCGTCAGGATGGCTTCGGCGAGCCTGGTAGCGATCTGCGGAAGTTCCAGCAGGTTCCCGTCCACGCTGGTTTGCCAGAGCGTTTCATTCGTCGAAACTTCTACCAGCCGGGCGGCTACGGAAATCCCCAGGTCGGTATTGCGAAACGTGCCGAGGACGGCGTACTGCAATCCAAGATTATCCCGGAGATCGGCGAGGTCGGTTTTCGTTGCCGTTGAGGGGGCGAGAACGATCAGATCCGGGGATCGGGCCAGCTCCTCGCCCAGGAGTGTTGCCACGGCCGCTCCGGAATAATTTTCTTCCCCCCGCAGTTGTGCGTTGTCGAACCGGAGAACTGCGACTTTTGGGGGGGACGGAAAGAGGAATTCCGGTCTGAGGATGAGGATTGCCGCGGCTATCACGACAACAACACCGGCGGCGATGCGCAGATACAATTTCAAATTTGGTTTTTCGGCCTCGGCCAGGAGAGCCTGACGTCCCTCCATCGCTTCTGCCTTTGCCTGGGCAAGCATCGCCTCTGCCTCACGGCGCTGTCGCTGCTCCAGTTCCTGCGCCTGTTGCTCGGATTCGAGTGCCTGGAGACGATCCAGTTCCTGCTTAGCCTGTTCCGCCTGACGGATTTGCTCCTCGAGTTGCTTCGCTTCAGCGTTTTTCGGATCGATCAGATAAACGTCCTTGACCGCGGCCAGTGCCTCTGGAAACTGATCCTGCTCAACGAACTGGATGGCCCTCTCGAGACAGGCCTGAACTTTGGCCTGCCGTTCTTCCTCTTTTCGTTTCTTTTCCTCCTTCACCCTCTGCCGTCGGGCTTCGTCCTCGCGCCGGGCCAGCTCTTCCTCGACCTGTAATACCATCATTTGAGCGCCGTAGTGCATCGGGGCGATCCGGAAAACCTCCTTCAGCGCCTCGTCAGCTTCGCTTATTTTTCCCGCTTTGAAATGCTGTTCGGCGCGCTGGAAAATCTCATTTGCCTGTTGTTGTTTTTCATCCTCCTCTTTCTTTTTCTCCTCGTCCGCTTTCTTGCGCGCAACCTCCACAACCCTCGCTTCCTCTTCCTCCTGCTTGCTGATGGACTCCGCCTTTTTCTGGCTCAACCGGTTTTGTGCGCCTTCGGACGGTTGTGAGAGTTCGGGGATCGACTCGAAAAGCAGCTCAAACACTTCCACCGGATAGGCGATATTCTTCAACTCGATGAAACCCATCTTGTACACCTTGATCTGCATCTTGTTCCGGACCTGTTTGTACACGTCCTCGGAGATGCAAATGCGGGAGGGTTCGGTGATGGCCTCGATGCGGGCAGCAATGTTGACGCCGTCCCCGTACACGTCGTTCCCTAACGTGATCACATCCCCCAGATGGATGCCGACGCGGATCTCAATCTTCTCGAATTCCGATTTCCCCTTGTTGAAGCTCCAGAAATTCTCTTGTGCCTCAATGGCACATTTTACGGCGTTCACGGCACTGGAGAAATCAACCATGAACGAATCGCCGATGGATTTGATCACAACCCCGCCATGCTTCTCAACCACCGCCTTCATCATGGCGTCGTGGGTGCGGAGAACCTGCATGGCCGCCACCTCGTCTTCCCCCATTTTCTTGGAGAAGCCCTTGATGTCCGTGAACATTATTGCGGCTAGCTTACGGGAGCCGGTATCGTCGTGTGCCATGCAGTGCGGGTATCAGCCTGGATCAGGAAGAATTGGTATAAGTGAAGGGAGCCCCATCCTGGACCTCCGGGAAATCGTGAACGGAACCCATTCCACCGGGAACGGTCGGTTCGCACCCTCAGATTAAAGGTGCAGGAAGATATTTACTCGTTCCCGGAATGTCAATACGGGATTTAAAAGATTAAGAAAGCTTCACCGGTGGGAGCATTGGTTGGGCAGGGGTGACGGGAGTATTTGGGGGGAATCTCAAAGGTAATACTTCCGGACATACTCCCCGACCATCCGGTCGGTGTTATAAACCGGCACCAGCGTCCGCATCGACTCCCGAATCCGCTGGATCCACCGGGTCGGAATGCCCCCCCCGTTCCGTGTGTAGAACTCGGGAACCACCTCTTCTGCCAGGGTCCGGAACAGGTTCTCGAAATCCTTCTCGTCCTGCGCTTCGATGTCGGGTTCCGAATGGTCCTCCCCGATCGCCCAACCGTTGGTGCCATTGAACGCCTCGCGCCACCAACCGTCCATAATGCTCAGGTTCAACCCGCCGTGGATGATCACCTTTTCTCCGCTGGTCCCGCTCGCCTCCAACGGCCTCCGCGGGTTGTTCAACCAGATGTCGGCTCCGGAAATCAAGTGCCGGGCAACATTCATGTCGTAGTTCTCCACAAACACGACTCTGCCGGCAAGCTGCGGGTGCCGCGACGTTTCAATAATTTTCTGAATAAACTTCTTCCCCTCGTTATCACGCGGATGCGCCTTTCCTGCAAAGACGATCTGAACGGGACGATCGGGGTTTGCCAGGACCGGGATGATCCGTTCCATGTTTCGGAAGAGGAGGGGAGCGCGCTTGTAGGTGGCGAATCGCCGCGCGAAGCAGATCGTCAGTGCATCGGGTGAAAGCAGATGGTCCGCAGAGGTCATCCCGTCGACGCCGGAACGCAGGTACTGTTCCCGCATCCGTGTCCGGACAAACTCCACCAGCTCCCGCCGCAAGGTGTACCGCAGTGCCCAGAGCTCTTCGTCCGTCGCCAGCCCATTGTGCTCGATCTTATTCCAGTACCGGACGTCCATAAGTTTCGCCGTCCAATCCACGCTGAGCCGCTTGTTCCAAAACTCGTGAGCTCTCCATGTTGCCCAACTCGGCGTATGGATCCCGTTGGTGACGTGGCCGATGGGCACGTCCCCGACTTCGACGGAAGGGTACAGGTCCTTCCACATGTCGCGGCTGACCTGTCCGTGCAACTCGCTGACGCCGTTCGCCGCCCGGGACATGTTCAGGGCGAGAACGGTCATGGTGAACCATTCACCCTGGTCTTCCGGATTGACCCGGCCGTACGCCATCAGGTTGTCATGGGATAATCCCGTCTCTCCCCAAAATCTCCCGAGTGAATGGATCATCAGCTCGGAGCTGAACCGGTCATGACCTGCCGGGACCGGAGTGTGCGTTGTGAAGATGCATCGTGAAGAAACGGACCGACGTGCCTCTTCCTGTGTTCGTCCCTCCTTCAGCGAGCGGCGCAGCAGCTCGAGGGTCAAAAAGGCCGAATGTCCTTCGTTCATATGGTAGACGCCCGGTTCAATCCCCATCGAGGCAAGAAGCCGGACCCCGCCAATGCCGAGAACAATCTCCTGTCCGATCCGCGTGTCGATATCGCCCCCATACACATGACCGGTCAGTCCCTGGAAATGCTGGTCGTTTTCCGGGAGGTTTGTATCGAGCAGGTAGAGCATTGCCCGCCCGATCCTGACACGCCATGCCTGAATATAGACGGTGCTGTGCCCTATTTCGACGGAGTTGAGCAGTCGTCCCCCCTCTTCCAACGTTACCAACTCGAGCGGCAGCTGCTCGGGGTGGTTCATCGGATACAGTTCCTGTTGCCATCCGGAGGGGTCGATGCGCTGCTGAAAATATCCGTGGCGATAGAACAACCCTATGCCGATGAATGGGATACCGAGGTCGCTTGCCGATTTGGTGTGGTCGCCGGAGAGGACGCCGAGCCCCCCGGAGTAAATGGGGAGTGATTCGTGAAGCCCGAATTCAGCGCTGAAGTAAGCCACAGGGTTCTTGAGGCCCGGCGCATGCTCGGAAACCCAGGTATGCGTGTCGTGCATATAGGACTCAAATTCCTCCAGGATGTCCGCGACCTTCCGGAGAAAATCCGGATCATGCAGCCGGGCGACCAGCTCCTGGGCCGAAAGCTCCTTGAGGATTTCCACCGCATTATGATTCGACCGCTCCCAGGCGAGGGGGGAAAGCTCTCTAAAAAGTTCCTGTGCTTGCGGGTTCCAGGTCCACCAGAGATTGTTGGCTAATGTGCGGAGACGTGAGGAGATTAAATCGAGGTCGTTCGTGCGTTTTCCCATCTTCTGCCGGTTGTTGTTGAAAAAGACATCCCGTATAAACCTTAGGATGCGAAAAAATCTCCTGAAATGCCAGAGAAGATAAGGAAACGCGTGGAGGAGAACACGAAGCTCACTTCTTTCGGATGTAAAGGACCCATCCACCGGCGAGTATCATGCCGAAAAGGATTTTCACTGGGAACGAAGGATCGGGCAGAAACGGGTTGGCGATGTTCATCAGACGGTTTGCAGGGAAGCGTGCGTGTCCGAGGTTGGCGAGCAGAGTGATGGTAACTCCAGAGCCCGGAAAGATCGCCAGGACGGAGGTTCCTCCGCTCGTTGCTCCAAAATGGAGATGAATGCGGCGCAAGCGCAGGTCGTAGATACTGCTCCACCCGAGACCGTATCCGATCAGCCCGCCAAGTCCGGTCACCGGGGTGAACATCATATCCAATGTCTCCTCTTTCAGGAACCCTTGATGGACTCTGCTGAGGTGAGCGTTGCCGAAGCGGACGAGGTCCTCCGTGGTGGAGAGAAACCCGCCGGATCCCCATTTCGAACTGAAATCCATGAAGGGGGAGGGCACCATCGCGCCGTCTGGAGAGTACGGTGTTTCAGTATCATAGCATGTCGCTTCCCGCGGGCCCATCGAATCCGCGCGGATTTCGCGTGTGCTTTCCATGCCGAGTGGGGTGAGGACGGAGGAACGCACGAGCGACAAGAAATCTTTACCAGACGCTCCTTCCACAGCAGCGCTCAACAGGACATAACCATAGCTCGAATACACAAATCCTTTCCCCGGGGTGAAGTGGAGTGTGTCGTCTTTGAATTTCGCGAGACTCGCCGTAACGGTTGCGTAGCTCGTCGTGTTCATCGCTTCCTGGTCGTCACGGTACGGGCGGATCCCCGCTGTGTGACTTGCCAGCTGCCGTACGGTAATGTCGTGAGCTTTCTTCGGGAAGGAGGGGACGTAGGTCTGGACCGGAACGTCAAGGTCGATTCTTCCCTCTTCATACAATCTCGCCATGGAGGCGGTTGTGAGAAGCTTCGAGAGACTTGCGATCCGGTACTGTGTTTGGGGCGTAGCCGGTTTGCGGTTCCCAAGATCGGCAAAGCCGAAGCCCTCTGACCAGACTGTCTTCCCTTCAACGGCGACAGCAATGGACAGGCCGGGGATTTGCCGTTCGGCCATCATCGCTTTGAGATGCACCGTGGCTTGTGCAATCGCGGGGGCGTACTCCGTCGCACGGATCGAGGCAGATGCCGGCACATCGAGAGGTAATGGGGACGGTGTTCGTTCCGAATCGAATGTCATGTACATCCAGAGCAGCAACACCAGTGTACACGCCGTCAATGCGAAAACTGAAAGCCATTTTTGAATGAAGGTCATCTCACCGTTTCGGGGAAGGGCTGTTCTTCAGGCAACAGGACTCAGGGGAGCGCCGGACACCCTGGTACCATGACGCGTGTCATGGGAGTGACCGGGGAGGTGGCTTACTTCGTTAACAGCTTCCTGACTGTTGCCACCAAATCGTCGATATCGAACGGTTTGGTAATATACGCGTTGGCGCCCAGTTTCTTGGCCTTCTCCTTCGTTCCGAAGGAGTCGAGGCCCGTCAGGAAAATGAACGGTTCGTCCTTCAGGCGGGGGTCGTTGCGTAATTCTTCGAGCATGGTCAGTCCGTCCATCTCCCCCATCTTAATATCGCAGATGATGATGTCGGGGATGTACTCTTTGCATACGACGAGCGCCTCCTCCGCAGAAAGTGCCTTCCGGACCTCGAACCCTTCTTCCGTCATCACCGTTTCGACGATTTCGATCAGCTCTTCTTCATCTTCCACCAGGAGCATCTTCTTCATATGCATTCCTCATGAGCGCTATGGTTATTTTCAGGGATCACTGTTGCGGCCGCCGGTTGGCACTATCCATATCGGACATGATCAGCCAGGTCCCGTCCTGTCCCTTACGCAACGTGAGTGTAAATTTTCCGATATCCGGCTTTCCCTTCCCGCTTGCATACGCACCGATGATGAACCCGACCGATCCTTCTGTCGCGAATGCGAGAGCGCGCAGGGAGAGCGACCCGCCGTGACCGGTATAGTACTGCTCAATGGCTTTGCGCCCCCGGATCGGGGGGCGTCCGCCCGGAAGCACGAAACCATCCTCGGTAAAAAGCCGCGCAAGTTCCGCCGGGTTCCGGTACCTCCACGCCTCTTCGTAATCGGTCAACA
>JBBEBV010000158.1:18442-31518 GCA_040882165.1 Bacteroidota bacterium | reverse complement strand
ATCCGAGACCCGGGATTATGGTGGAGGGGACTCCCCTTGTCAATTCATTTTCGCCGGCGAAAGGCGATGCGGGAACAGCGGTTACCATCCTGGGAACGGATTTCAATCCAACACCCTCCGACAACATCGTTTATTTTGGAGCAACCAGGGCCTCCGTTGTCGGCGGTACAACGACTTCCCTAACCGTCACGGTTCCTGCCGGGGCCACGTATTCACCTGTGACTGTTGCTGATCCCTCCAGAAACGGGGTCAGTGTCTCTTCCTCTCCATTTGTCCCGACCTTCGCAGGGGGAGATATTTTCTCCTCCTCCTCCATGCATCCGAAACAAGATTTCGCGATAGGGGCAAATGCAAAAGCGCTGGCCGTGGTTGACCTCGATGGAGACGGGAAACCGGATCTGATTGCCTCCAATGCCGATGATAACACAGTGAGTGTGTATCGTAACACGGGATCGGTTGGAGTTATTATGCTTGGAGCGCGACAGGATATTGCCGCCGGAACGACGCCGCATTCCATTGCAGTGGGAGACTTCGACGCAGACGGGAAACAGGACCTCGCGTTTGTCAACAGCACAGGATTGTCCTTTTCGATACTTCAGAACACCAGCACCAGCGGGGTCATTTCGTTTGCCGCAAGGAGAGACTATGCCCTGCCGGCAGACCCGAAAGGGCTGGCGCTCGGCGATTTCGATGCCGATGGTGGTATCGATGTGGCGGTCGGATTTCCCGCTGAGATTCGCGTTTTCCGCTCGACCGGCTCGTTCAATTTTGCCTCTCCAGTGATCCTTGCGGTGACGAATACCCTCGAGGCACTCGCAGCATCCGATTTCAACAATGATCAGAAGCCGGACATAGCCGCAGTTTCTTCAGGCGCCAATCTCCTGACCGTGTTTCAGAATGCCAGTTCACCGGGCTCGATCTCGTTCGGCGGCGGAGTCGGATACACGACAGGCGTTTTCCCGCGGGCGATCGTGGCTGGCGATTTAAATAACGACAGTCGCGTCGACCTTATCGTTGCCAACAACAGCGGTAATACAGTCTCGTATTTCCGCAATGCTTCCTCAGGAGGCGGTGTCTCGTTCCAGGCGAAAAGCGATGTCACCACCGGTAATGCACCCATGGGCCTCGCGGTGGGGGAGATGAACGGCGATGGGAAGATGGACCTGATTGTTACGAATAGCGGTGACGCGACGGTGTCGGTGTACCTGAATGTCGGGAGCGGGTCATTCAGCCTCGCGCCTCCGGCGACGTTTACAACGGGAGCCACTCCTTCGGGGGTGATTGTTGCCGATCTTGACGGCGATGCACGATTTGACCTGGCAACGGTCAACAGTACCGCGAATTCAGTTTCCATCCTCCGAAGCCGCATCGATCAATTCTCGCTTACGCGGTCAACGGTCAGTCTTTCCCAACCGACGGTCGTTTCCGGTTCCTCGATCACGGTAACCCTCCAGGCAAAGGATATTAACGGTTCCAATGTGACATCCGGAGGAGCTACGGTTGCATTTTTCACTACCGGGGCTGGAACGAGCACCGTGACCTTGGGATCCGTGACCGATCATAACGACGGGACGTATTCCGCTTCTGTCGCGGGCATTCTTGCCGGATCAGCCGTGAGCATCGGTGCTTCGGTGAACGGCGCTGTCGTCACCTCATCGCTTCCCGCTGTCTCCGTGGTACCCGGACCAGCCGTGGCTTCCAATGCAATAATTCCTGGCGGAGTCACCATTGGAGTGAACGAGACCACAGATCTGTTGCTCTATGCGCGCGACGCAAACGGCAATATGGTCAACGTAGGCGGAGCTACGGTTGTCTTTTCTCTTACAGGAGGGGGCACAAGTGCAGGCACATTTGGTTCGGTCTTTGACAACGGCAACGGCATCTATTCCGCATCGTTTACCGGAACGGTACCCGGGGCTACCCGAACGCTTTCTGCAACATTCAATGGAACGACCATCGGCACATCACTTCCGTTGGTGACGGTCGTGATCAATCCACCGGTCATTCATTCTCTCAGCACTACTTCAGGAGTGGCGGGGTCGCCTGTTGTGATTTCCGGAACGGGCTTTAGTCCGATTCCGTCATTGAATGACGTATACTTCGGTCCAGCGAAGGCTACGGTAACGGCTGCTTCGCCCACATCACTGACCGTCGCTGTACCGGCTGGGGCTGTATATGGGCCCGTCACTGTTCTCGCAAACGGGTTGACCGACCAGTCCAGGGAACATTTCTCAAAACCGTTTGTGAGTGCCGACAGTATCCTCAGTTTCACAGCCGTTTCACCGGTCTCAACAAACAGCACGCCGCGTGGTGTCGTGACGGGAGATTTTAATGCGGACGGAAAGATCGATGTCGCTTTCGCCAATTTCGGATCCAATAATATTAACGTGGTCCTCGGAAACGGAGATGGAACATTCACAAGTGGGGCGACCATTGCTGTTGAAAGTAATACAAACCGTCTCACAACGGGTTATTTCAATGGAGATGCTCATCTCGATATTGCTACAGCGTCAACAGGAGCCAATGTTGTTCAATACGCATTGGGAAATGGAGACGGCACATTTGCATCTCCTGTGAATGTGGGGGCGTCGGGAAACCCGATCGGAATTACCTCAGGCGACCTCAATAATGATGGTAAAATGGATCTGGTCGCAACGGGGCTTCTCGGTAATACTGCGATTCCCCTACTCAATTTCGGCGGTTCCCCCATCTTTAGCGCACTGCCCACATCCCCCACGGGCTCGTTCCCCCAAAGTGTGATTTTGGGTGATTTTAATAATGACGGATTTCTTGATGTCGTGGTGCCCAGCGGTAACGACAATAGTTTTACGCTGCGGCTGGGTGTGGGGAACGGCACATTCGGCGGTGGCGGTACTTTTGGTAACGCGGGAACGTATGTGGCGAAGGGAGATTTCGATAATGACGGGAATCTCGACATCGTGACGACAGGGTTTACTATTTCTATCCATCTGGGGAACGGCAGCGGGGCATTTAGTTTTTCAAATTCGTTTGGGGCAACCGGTTCGTTATTTCAGCCGGTGGTAGCGGATTTCAATGGCGATGGGAAGTTGGATATTGCAGTTGCGCGAAATGCCGATGGACTTGTGGCAATTTTTCCAGGCAATGGTGATGGGACCTTCGGCTCTGCCGTGAACGTCGGCGTTGGATCCGGGCCGGATGGAATCGCAATCGGTGATTTCAATGCCGACGGAAGGCCGGACCTTATCGTGACAAACAACGGAGGGAACAACGCTTCGGTACTCCTCAACACGACGGCATCGGGTCCGGTCTTCATGCTCTCGGCAGAATCGATTGCTGCAGGCTCGGTCGCGATTCATGAACCGAAGCTCGATTCTGTCACCGTGACGAACAACGGACTCACGACGTTAACGATCACTTCGGTCGCTTCTTCGAGTGCCGAGTTCTCTGTGTCGCCGACAACTGCAACGCTGGCAGGGGGAGAGTCGAAACAATTCATGGTGACAACGGCTCCGACTTCGGCGGGTGCAAAAAGTACAAATATTATTTTCACACACAACCTCGCGGGCTCGCCGGATACGGTGCAAGTGGCTGCGACGGCTGTGCTGTTACCGCCTGTGTTCACCTCCTTCTCCCCAAAATTGGCTGCTGTGGGGGCATCGGTTACTCTCGTGGGATCGCATTTTGACCCGGTCACAGCAAACAATCTGGTGTATTTCGGAGGAGTAAAGGCCGCAGTGGTCTCGGCATCAACTTCACAACTTGTGGTCACTGTGCCGCCCGGCGTGACGTACGAAAGAATTTTTGTCACGAAGAACGGTTTTACAGTCGGGTCCAAAGACTTCTTTACCATGCGATTTACTATTTCGAGTCCGGGCGTGAGCTTTGCTTCGTCGCTGATAAACACAGGAATCAGCGGTAACGTCTCCCATGGAGCGGCAGTTGGCGATTTCAATAATGACGGCTCACTCGACCTGGTTGTCAGCGGACATACAGACAGGTCACTTTCAGTTTTGCCTGGGAATGGCGCAGGGAGTTTTGGTGCCGCGTCAATTCTTGCGATGGCCGGAACAGCAAACAAAGTCATCGCTGCTGATGTCGATGCGGACGGAAAAGTCGACATCCTTGCTTCGAGCGGAGATAGTATTGTTGTATTCCGTGGGAACGGCAACGGTACGTTTGTATCACCCTTGTATACCTTTGCCGGTACTGCAACGGGGAATCTTGTGGTGGCTGATTTCAATAACGACGGTGTTCTCGATGTTGTGGTCGCGTGCACGGGTGAAAACAGGGCAGCGGTACTCCCCGGAATTGGGAATGGAACGTTTGGGGCGCGGACACTCCTGAACAACGGCGGAGCACTGAAGAGTGTTGTCGCCACCGATTTTAATGGCGATGGCAACATGGATGTTGCCGTTACCAGCGCTGCAAACCTGGCTTCCCCTTCGGTTTTCCTGGGAAATGGCAATGGGACGTTCGGTTCAGCCATCAACCACTCCATTCCGTTTCATTTTGGAGGGGGATACGATATCGTTGCCGGCGACTTTAACCGTGACGGTATGATGGATCTCGCGGAAATCACGGTTGATTTTCTTTCCGTCGTGGTCATCTATTCCGGAAACGGAGACGGGACAACGTTTCTTCAGACCTATCAGGTTATGACTGCACCATCCCATGCGCTGACAACTTCGGATTTCAACGGTGATGGACTTCACGATCTTCTCACGGTGCACACCAATTCCGGCGGGGGAGATCTCTCGGTGATCCTGGGCCAGGGAAATGGATTTTTCCATAACGCCGTATCAGTCGGAACTGTCACCGGTGGTCAGGATCTCATCACCGGCGATTTCAATAATGATGGCAAAGCTGACATTGTCTCCGCAAACTCAACGGCGGCATCCGGCAATACGGCGAAGCTCTTTCTGAACGGCATCGTGTTGCCATCGGGCGCACCGGTGTTGGTTTCTCCGGCGAACGGCGGGACCGTCCCCGTGACGCCCACACTCAGTTGGAACGCGGTCTCCGGGGCGTCCACATACAAGGTGGAGGTTGCAACAGACTCGACTTTCTCGTCTCTGGTGTTTACAAATGCGGCCGTTGCTTCAATTTCTCTCGTCACGGGACAACTCTCCGGTAATACTCTGTACTATTGGCGTGTCACTCCCATTGGGAATTCCGGAGCCATCGGCAATGCATCGCTCAAGCGAAACTTTGCAACCGGACTGAGTGTCCCTGTTCCGTTTTTTCCCGGAGGAGGAAACGCACTTTCCTTCAATGGGACTGACGGTTATGTCTCGATACCGGACCAGCCATCTCTCCGCCTGACAAATAATTTCACACTTGAAGCATGGGTCTATCCGACCGGCAGCGGCAATATGACGATTCTCGACAAGGGGAATTACAACTACCTGTTCTCCCTCCGGCCAAATGCAACGACGGGGCTGGGATTCTTTACCGTCAATACAGGCTGGGTCTACAGCGGCGGTACCGTCCCCTTGAACCAATGGTCTCACGTCGCAGTGGTCGTGGAATCGGGAACCGGCGGTGTCAAATTCTATCTTGATGGCGTGCTCCTGGGAACGGCGACTTTGCCCGCGGCGGTCGTGACGAATAACGGTGAGGTCAATATCGGCCGACAGGCCCCGGGGAACTGTAACTGCAATTTCTTCCATGGCCAGCTTGATGAAGTTCGCATCTGGAACGTGGCGCGGACAGATGGAGACATTCAATCCTCCCATAATAGACTGCTCGGCCCGGTGAGCGGCCTTGTCGCCAACTATCGGTTCGACGAAGGGACGGGAATCCTGGCGAACGATGCCACAGGAAACGGGAATACCGGGACGTTAGTCAACGGGACCGCATGGATTGGGTCAGGTGCTCCTATTCAAACCGTTGTTCCAACTACGACAACGCTGCAGTGGAGTGTTGTTCCGAATGCGGATTCCTATGGCGTGCAGGTGTCGGCCGTAGCGAATTTTGCAAGTACCGTTGTCAACCAGACGAACATCGGATCAAATTCGTATGCCATAAGCGGGCTCTCGACCGGCACAACCTACTTCTGGCGGGTCAAGGCAGCAAAGCCAAATGACACGACGGCATATTCGGCTGCCTCGAGTTTTAACACCATCCCGACTGCACCAGGCAGTGCACCATCACTTGCTACTCCTGCAGACGCAGCAGTCGATCAGCAGGTAAGCCTCACCTTGGGTTGGGGGAGTGTTGCCGGCGCAAACGCGTATCGTCTGCAACTTGCGACGGATAACACATTTAACGCGGTAACGTACGACCAAGCGAACATTGGATCGACTTCGCATGTCCCTTCCGGACTCCTGAACAACACGACATATTATTGGCGGGTGAGCGCGGGCAATGAAGGAGGCTACAGCTCATTCTCATCGTCCCGGAGTTTTACGACGCTCCCCGATGTCCCTGCATCACCGGCGCTGAGCGTTCCGATTGCCGGAGCGACAAACCAACCCACAGGATTCTCCATTTCGTGGAATTCTGTCAGCGGAGCCAGCCATTATGGACTTCAAGTTGCCACCGATAGTCTGTTCACGACGATTACCGCGAACCAGGATTCCCTGGTCGGGACCTCTGCCGTGATCTCGGGGCTTGCGAATAATAACGTGTACTACTGGAGAGTTCGGGGAATCAATGTCGCGGGTTATGGACCGTTCTCCTCGCTGCGGCAATTTGAAACTGTCTCCAACGTTCCGGCCGCTCCGGGTTTGGTTGCACCCACAAATGCTGCGCTGAATATCCCGTTCGCAACAACACTCAGCTGGAATGCAGTCGGCGGGGCAACCTCCTATTCCTTGCAGGTGTCAACAGATTCCCTTTTCTCCACGACGATCGTGGATCTCCAGGGAATCTCTCTCACAACGTTTGACCTCCAGGGCCTCCTGCCCAATACGATCTATTATTGGCATGTGAGTGGAACTGGTGTGGGTGGAGCAGGTGTGTATTCGACCACGAGGTCGTTCACGACGATTCCGGCGGCACCATCGGCTCCCATTCTTGCACTGCCTGCTGATGGGGACATCAACCGGCCAACAACCTTGGGAGTCATCTGGAATAATCGACCAGGGGCATTGACATACCGTCTTGAGTTCTCAAATGATGGCACGTTCGCGACTCATTTGATCGATTCTACCGGAATTGCTGACACGACATTTGCACTGACCGGCCTTTCACAGAACACCACCTACTACTGGCGCATCAGTGGTGAGAATGCCGGGGGTACAGGGCCAGCATCGCCGATACGTTCTTTCACAACCTTGCCGCCACCCCCCGGAGCTCCCGTGCTTGCCTTGCCGTCTGATGGAGGTGTTCACCTGCCGATCACACCGATCCTCTCCTGGAATAGTGCGTTGCTGGCCGGAACATACCGCCTCTTGCTTTCAACCGACAGCACCTTTGCTACAAGTCTCCATGACCAGAGCGGGTTAACGGATACAACGTTTGTCGGAAGTGGATTGACTCTCGGGACGAAGTATTTTTGGAAAGTCAGTGCCACGAATGCGGGAGGGACCGGACCGTTCTCTCTCACGAGAAGCTTCACCACGCTCCCGGTTGTTCCCGCTGTTCCCGTGCCGGCTGTGCCTGCCCATGCGAGTACCGACCAGGCGTTAAGTCTTAGTGTAACCTGGAACGCAGTGCCGGGGGCAGATACGTACCGTGCACAAGTGTCATCAGACTCCCTGTTTTCAACCTTCGTGGCGGATCAATCGGGATTGGCGGTGACATCGTTGGCACTCAACGGTCTGACAACAAGCACCAGGTACTATTGGCGGGTGAACGCAACGAATGTCAGCGGCACCAGTGCATACACTGTCGTCCGCTCGTTTACGACAGTGCCGCCGGCATCGGCAACACCGACGTTGACAACTCCCCTGGACGGGGCGGTCGACATTGCGCTTACTCCAACGCTCAACTGGAACCCCGGTGTCGGCGCGTTGTCGTATCGGCTGCAGGTTTCAACAGACAACACCTTCGCATCGACGGTGTTCGATCAAGCTGGCATCGTGGCTACTTCGGAAGCGGTCAGCGGGCTTTCAGCGTCTACGCTGTATTACTGGCGCGTGAATGCATCAAATGCCGGGGGGACAAGCCCCTATACTGCTCATAACCAATTTACTACTGTCCCGGCGATTCCTGGGGCGCCGACTCTGGCTTCTCCAGCCGATGCGGCGACAAATCAATCGCGAAATGTTCTGTTAAGCTGGAATGCTTCCACAGGAGCAACGTCCTACCGGATCCAGGTTTCGACGGATAATACATTTGCGACATCTTTGGTTGATTCATCCGGAATCACAGGGACCGCCTTCGCCACGTTGAATCTCGCTGTCAGTACAACATACCATTGGAGAGTTAGTGCAAGTAATGCGGGTGGCTCGGGTCCATTTTCGACGTCACGACAATTCAGCACCGTGCCACCGGTGCCGGCGACTCCCTTGCTTTCGTCGCCGACAAATTCAGCGGCGAATGTACCGACAAGTGTCTTGTTGGCATGGAGTGCGGCGTCGGGCGCAAATGGTTACCATCTTCAAGTCGCAACAGACGCCGCGTTCACCTCGTTGTTTGTGGACACAAGCGGCCTGAACTCCACGGTGTTCTTGCTGGAAAGTCTTCAACCCGATATTCTCTACTACTGGCGTGTGTCAGCCACCAATATCGGCGGCGCGAACATCTCGTCCGTTCGTTCATTCTCGACTGTGGCATTACCCCCGTCGGCTCCCCTGGTTGTCTCTCCCATGGATGGCTCGGTCAACCAATCACTCGGCATAACGCTTGCCTGGAGCCCGGTTGCCGGTGCGACGTCATACAGAGTGCAATTCGGCACGGACGACACCTTTACGACGCTCCTCGTCGATTCCACGGGGATCGATTCCTCCCAATGCTCGCTTTCCGGGCTTCTCCGAAGCACGACGTACTTCTGGCGGGTCAGTGCCATCAACAGCGGGGGATCGAGTATCTATTCGGACATTGCAGGCTTTACGACCATTCCGCCCGCACCCCCGGTTCCGACGGCGGTCCTTCCGCTTCATCAGGCAACCGGTCAGTCGACATCGCTCATGTTTCAGTGGATGAAGGAACCACAAGCAACGTCGTATCGACTCCAGATTGCGACCGATCCGGGCTTCACCGTACTGTCGACGGATCAAAGTGCTATTCCAGACAGTTCGGTTACCATTCATACGCTTTCCTATAGCACGCTCTACTATTGGAGAGTGAGAGCTGAAAATCCGGGAGGGGTAAGTCCCTTCACCTCGACGCGGATGTTTGCCACACAGGCTGCTCCACCACCACCTCCTCCGCCACCGACGGCTCCAGCGGTTCCGACATTGCTGTCTCCCGGCCATGGGGCAACTCAACAGCAAGTCGCGCTTGTGGTCGAGTGGGCCAGTGTTCCGACCGCGACGTTGTATCGTCTGCAGGTTGCGGCGGATTCGAGTTTCAGTGCTCCTCTTATTGATCGTGATGGGCTTACCGTAACTTCGGATTCCGTTGCCGGACTCGCGCACGACACAACCTATTTCTGGCGCGTGAGAGCCGGGAATGCTGTCGGTGTCAGTCCCTACTCTGCGGCGCGTGCGTTTTCGACGATGCGTGCTTTCGTGGCTGTCCCAGAGCTCCTGATACCGACTGATGGTGCAAAGGATGTCGCCATCACGGTAGCCCTGAGTTGGAACAAAGCCGACAGCGCTTCCTTCTACCGGCTCCAGGTTGCCAACGATTCATTGTTTGCATCTCTTGTGGTCGACGCCGATAGCATTGAAGAGACATCGAGGGAAATCTCCGGACTTGCAAACGCAGCCACCTACTGGTGGCGTGTCCAGGGGAAGACCCTTGGAGGGACCAGCGCATTCTCAGTGCCGCGGAGCTTCACAACCATTGTCACTGTTCCTGTGTCGCCTGAGCTTTCCTCGCCCGCAGATAATGCCATCAATCAACCTACGGCGGTGACTTTCAGCTGGAATGCCGTTGCCGGAGCGCAAGTATATCACCTGGAAGCGGCTTTCGATAGTCTCTTTAGTTCTCTGGTGGCGGATGTCGACTCACTTCCCGAGACGTCGTCTACCCTGGAAGGGCTGTCGCTCAACACGCGTTATTTCTGGCGTGTCCGTGCGAAGAATGTGGCCGGAGCGGGTATCTTCTCTGGAATCCGTCGCTTTACCACTGTGCTGACAACCTCTGTTGAAGTCATAGCAGAGGATGTGCCCCGGGTGTTTGCCTTGAGCCAGAATTATCCGAATCCTTTCAACCCCGTTACCAGAATTGAGTTCAGCCTGCCGGAAGCCGGCCGGGTTTCCCTGCGGGTCTTCGACGCTATCGGACGTCAGGTGGCTGTCCTCTTCGACGACGAAGGGGAGCCGGGCAGACGGTATCGGGCAACATTCAACGGAGCCCAGGTGCCGAGTGGGATGTACTTCGCGAGGCTTGAATGGAATGGAAAGCATCTGACGAAGAAACTGCTCCTCGTGAAGTAAGCACGGAACAGTCTCCCGGACCTCGGCAGAATTGTCGGGAGTGGAGTAGTGGGTCCGGGAGGGTCGGATGAGGTGATAAAGATCGGGGTCTGTTTGATGCCGTCAACCGGACCACGGAGTTCGAGCTCATGTATTCATCGCTGTCGCTCGTCTAAAACAATGGACGAACCACCGGCGTCCCAGGTGCATGGAAATACTGCGTCGTTGAAATTGTTATTGCTCTTGCCTCAGAGGACCTCCAATTCATCCGGGACGCCAGGAAATCGGACTTTCCCCCGGACCCACCACCCGCCTTGTTCCCCCGTTGTTGTTTTCGTATATTTATAAGATCAGTCGGCTAATTCCTCTTTCTTTCTTCAACAACGGGTCCAAGTGTATACTGTAACCCTCATTCCCGGCGATGGGATAGGCCCTTCCATAGCGGAAAGTGCCAGGCGAATCGTTGAGGCGACCGGCATCTCCATCCAGTGGGATGTTCAGGAGGCCGGTATGGCCGCCATTGAGAAATTCAAGGATCCTCTTCCTCCCCCTGCCATAGAGTCCTTTGCGAGGAATAAGGTAGCTCTCAAAGGACCGTTGACAACTCCGGTCGGGACAGGCTTCCGGAGCGTGAACGTTGCGCTTCGAAAAGAGTTTGATTTGTACATCAACCTTCGTCCCGCAAAATCCATGGAAGGGGTGAAATCAAACTTCAAGGATATCGATCTCATCGTCTTCCGGGAAAATACCGAGGAATTCTATGCCGGTATCGAGCATTATATCGATTCACGGAAAAGCGCAGCGGAGACCATCGGTGTCGTCACGAGGGTCGGGTGCGAGCGGATCGTGCGCGCGGCGTTCGAATATGCACGGACGCATAAACGCAGGAAGGTCACCCTTGTGCACAAAGCGAATATCATGAAGTTTACCGGCGGCCTGTTTCTCGATGTGGGAAAGGAAATTGCCGCGCACTACCCGGAGGTTGCCTTCAACGACAAGATCGTCGATAACATGGCCATGCAGCTCGTGATGAACCCGCAACAGTTTGACGTGATCGTCACCACGAATCTTTTTGGCGATATTCTGTCGGATCTTTGTTCGGGACTTGTCGGGGGACTGGGTCTCGCGCCTGGGGCCAACATTGGGGATGGTATCGCGCTCTTTGAGGCCGTTCACGGCAGCGCTCCGGATATTGCCGGTAAGAATATTGCCAACCCATGTGCTATCACCCTTGCGGCCGCGATGATGCTTGACTATCTTGGTGAACCTGAAGCCGCCGAGAGGATCAAGACCGCGATCGCGGACGTTGTCAGGACCGGCACCAGGGTGACGCGGGATCTCAATCCGAACATCTCTGTCACAACCACGGAAATGACGGAAGCCATTATTGCTTCCATGCAGGCAGCACGCTGAAGAAAGGAGCCATTATGCGGCGCAATAGAGGTTCAAATATGTATTTAGGACTCATCCTGATCGTGCTCGGGGGTCTCTTTCTTGCCCGAAACTTCGGTTTGCTCGATTTCCATATCATGTGGCGGACATACTGGCCGGTGATCCTGATCGTGCTTGGCGCGTCATGGGTCGTCAAGAGCCTGACAGAAACGAAGTCGACTCCCGAGGAAAAGAAGTAAGACCATGCAAATCGGAACTATTCCCGCCAACAAGGTTATTGTGCTCGCTCCCATGGAGGATGTGACGGACCTTCCGTTCCGTCTTGTCTGCAAGCGATCAGGGGCGGATATCGTTTACACGGAGTTTGTGAACTCGGACGGTCTCATTCGGAATTCCGTGAAAGCGAAGAAGAAGATGATCTTCATGGAAGAGGAACGGCCGTTCGGCATCCAGATCTATGGCGGTATTGAAGAATCGATGGAGGGGGCGGCGCGCATTGCAGAAAGCTGCAATCCGGATCTGATCGATATCAACTGTGGATGCTGGGTGAAGGATATCGCGATGCGTGGAGCGGGGGCCGGATTGTTGCGCGACCTGACAAAGATGGAGCGCATTGTCTCCCGGGTGATCAGCAGCGTTCATCTCCCCGTTACGGTGAAAACCCGGCTGGGCTGGGACTCCGAGAACATTCGTATCGTCGAGGTGGCGAAGATGCTCGAGCAAACGGGCGTGAAGGGGCTCACGATCCATTGCCGTACCCGGGACCAGGGACATAAGGGAGATCCCGATTTTTCATGGATCCCAAAAATCAAGGAAGCCATCTCGATCCCGGTGTTCGTGAATGGCAGCCTTGAAACGCCACAGAGGATTGAAGAAGTGTTTCGCGAGACGGGTTGTGATGGGGTGATGATCGGCAGAGCCGCCATCGAAAATCCCTGGATCTTCATGCAAACAAAGCGTTATCTCGCTTCGGGGGAACTGTTGCCTCCTCCCCCGGTGGAGGAACGTTTTGCCCTGATGCTGGAGCTCCTGCAGCTTTCCGTTGACTTCAAGGGGGAACGGAAGGCAGTTCTTGAATTCAGAAAGCATTATTCCGGCTACCTGAAGGGCCTCCCCCATGCCTCCGTGGTACGGCAGGATATGATGCAGTATCTCGAATTCGCCCAGGTCCGGGAGCGGTTGTTGCAATACCTCGATTTCCTCCAATCCCACGAGCCGGTCATCGACCTAACA
>JBBEBV010000158.1:0-18342 GCA_040882165.1 Bacteroidota bacterium | reverse complement strand
GAGCTGAAGGGGGAGAATCCTTTCAAGTGCCGCGCCTTCCACAATGCCGCAAGGGTCATCGAAGCCCTGACGCAGGATCTTGGCGGGCTCGTCTCTGCGGGCGACCTCCGGACAGTCAAAGGGATTGGAGAAAGCCTGGCGGTGGTCGTTTCGGATCTCGTGTTGAAGGGGAAGTCCAAAGACTATGAAGAGGTGAGATCCTCGCTTCCCTCGGGACTGCTGGAGATGACGAGGATTCAGGGCCTCGGTCCCAAACGAATCAAGATCCTCTATGACAAGCTGAAAATCAAATCCATCGCCGAACTGAAAAAGGCATGTGAAAAGCATGCGCTCGCGAAGCTTGAAGGGTTCGGTGAGAAAACCGAGGAGAACATTCTCAGGGGAATCGAGCTCCTTGCGAAGACCAGCGATAAACATCTCTTCCCAAAGGCGAAAGAAGCGGCGGGCAAAATCTACGCCGCGATCGCAAGCCTGCCGGAGGTCAAGCGATGTGAAATTGCCGGGAGCCTGCGAAGAAAGAAGGAGGTCATTGGCGACATCGATATCGTTGTCAGCGCCGCCCAAAAGCACCGGTCGAAAATCTTCGGAGTGTTTACCTCCCATCCGGAAGTGGACTCCGTGATCGCGAAGGGGGAGACGAAATCGAGCGTGGTTTTGAAGGGGGGAATGAACAGCGATCTTCGGATTGTGGAGGATGCGGAATTTCCGTTTGCCCTCAATTATTTCACCGGGAGCAAGGAACACAACGTCGAACTCCGGTCCCGTGCACGTACCTACGGACTCAGCCTCAACGAATACGGTTTCACGAAGGTGGAGGGAGACTCGAAAAAGAAAGTCCGATCCATTCCGATCTGCAAGAACGAGACGGAAATCTACAAAGCGCTCGACATGGCGTATGTCCCGCCGGAACTTCGCGAGAACATGGGTGAAATCGAAGCTGCGGTCGACGGAAAGCTCCCGAAACTTATTGAGGAGAGCGACCTTCGTGGAACGTTTCACTGCCACACGACGTACAGCGACGGTTCGAACTCGTTGCAGGATATGGCGGCGGGGGCGAGAGCAAAGGGATGGAAGTACCTCGGCATCGCCGATCACAGCAAAATTGCGGCGTATGCCGGCGGTCTCTCGGAGGACAAGGTCAGGAAACAGCACAAGGAGATCGACAAGCTCAACGCGTCGTTGAGCGGGTTCCGCATTTTCAAAGGATCGGAAGTCGATATTCTGCCGGATGGTACGCTTGACTATCCGGATAAGCTCCTCGCGTCATTCGATTACGTCGTGGTTTCGATTCACAGCAAATTCAAAATGACAGAAGCCGAAGCAACCAAGAGAGTGATCCGTGCTCTCAAGAACAAGTATGTGACCGTTCTGGGCCATCCGACCGGGAGATTGCTTCTGGGCCGCGACGGCTATCCGATTAATATGCTCGAAGTCATCAACGCCGCTTCGGATTACGGCAAAGCTATAGAAATCAATTCCCACCCGCTACGCCTCGATCTCGATTGGCGGTTGGTGAAGTACGCGAAAGACAAGCATGTCCGCATCTTCATCAACCCGGACGCGCATAATGTGGACGGACTGGGTGATGTGGCGTACGGAGTCGGGATTGCCCGTAAGGGGTGGCTGGAAGCGAAAAACGTGGTGAACGCCTGGGAACTGAAGAAGGTCGAGTCATTTCTCCATTCCGTTCGAACGTGAAAATCGCCGCGATCGTACCTCCGTTGGTTTTCCTCCTCTCACGATACCCTGCTTCGACTTGCTTTCAGTGGATCGTTTTTCGATGAGCAACGAATCATCCAACCAGCGATTGGCACGCACGGAAAAGATCCGCTCACTGCTGAAGGCAGAGTACCCCAACCCGACGATAGCCCTGATCTATTCAAACCCCCTTGAATTGCTGGTAGCCGTCATCCTCTCAGCGCAATGCACCGATGTACGGGTTAACAGCGTCACAGAAACCTTGTTCAGGAAATACACCAACGTAGAGGAGTATGCTGCTGCAAGTCAGGAGGACCTCGAACGGGACGTTCGGCCGACGGGGTTTTTTCGGAACAAGGCCAGGAATATTATCTCGTGCTGTAAGGTTTTACTGGAAAAGCACGGAGGAACCGTACCGTCAACGATGGAAGAGCTGGTGCAACTTCCCGGAGTGGGAAGGAAGACCGCAAACTGTGTGTTGGGGGCCGCGTACAGTCTTAACGAGGGGGTTGTAGTTGATACCCACGTCCGGAGACTGGCTCAGCGACTCGGGATGACGAAGGAGGAAGATCCGGCCAGGATTGAAGCGGACCTGATGGCGGTTCTTCCGAGGGAAGAGTGGTTTGTCTTTGGGAACAGACTGATCTGGCACGGAAGGAGGGTGTGCGACGCGAGGAAACCGAGGTGCGCGGATTGCGTTCTGCGCGATGTCTGCCCCTCGGCTGAAGAATTCATCGCACGGAATCGTTGAGGGCCGGAATCCTCAATTGGTACGGTGCTTTTCGGCAGCATCGGAAAACAACCTGCCTACATCGGAATTTCCCTGTGACGGCCGCTTCTGTTCCTCCTTCACCAATCCAGCAATGCAGCGGCTGCAGAAGAAAAGCACCTTGTAATCGCCGATGGGGCGTTCCACCAAATCGTCCTTCGGGAACGTTTGCCGGCAAATCGAGCATCGCTCCGAGCGGAGTTCCTCGCGTGAAGGAAGCCTTCGCATGATCAGGCTGTACCCGTAGAAGATGACCCCGATAAGAAAACAGATGAAGAGAAGAGCTACGGTTTCGAACATTGATGGCATGGTGACCCCCCGGGGTGAAACATCTTGCAACGAAGCAATGACGATCGAATGCATGAGCGGCTGTCCATCGCACTCGCATCGAGAGGGAACTTCTGAAGGAGGTCGCGTGGAAACCATGAACAATATACAGATTCCGCTGACGAATCCAAATAGGGGTTTCCTTGATTTTCCGCTAAAAAATGGAGACTTTCACTCGAGATCTTGAACCGCGAAGGGATAATTGAATGACCTACCAGGATGCATTGGCGTTGATGCACGAGTATACGCAGAGCGACGCGCTGCGAAAACATATGTACGCGGTGGAGGCCGCCATGCGTGCCTACGCAAGGACATGGGGGGAAGATGAAGAACAATGGGCAATTGCGGGAGTGCTCCACGACTTCGATTATGAAAAATACCCCAATCCACCTGATCATCCGGGAAAGGGGTCGGAAATACTCGCGCAGAAGGGATACCCGGAGGATGTCCGGCGTGCGATCCTGGGACATGCCGATTATATGAGCGTGCCGCGTGACACCAAAATGGCCCGGGCGCTCTATGCATGCGATGAGCTGTGCGGATTCATTGCCGCTGTTGCAGTGATCCGACCGAACAAGATTGCCGACCTGGAGGTCTCTTCCGTCAAGAAAAAGCTGAAGGACAAGGGGTTTGCGCGGAACGTGAACAGGGAGGATATCCAGCGGGGGATACAAGAGCTGGGTGTTGAACTTGAAGCACATATTCAATTCTGCATCGATGCCATGCGTGCGGATGCAGCCAGGTTAGGGTTGGCATAGGAGCACACGATGGCACTTGCGAGAATTCTGGAAGCGGAGGTCATGGATACCCGGGAGGATGCCCTTGAGTACGACGCCATGGACTTCACTGAGGTGAATACATCATTTGTGGAACGGGCCGTTCAGCTCGCGCCGGAACGGGGAACGGTGCTGGATATCGGGACAGGCACGGCGCGGATCCCGATCCTCCTCGCCATGCGAAGGCCTTTCTGGAGAATCACCGCCATCGATCTTTCAAGCAACATGCTCCATGTGGGGGAACAGAACGTCAGGGAAGTGGGGTTGGAGAAGCAAATCACCCTAAAGCTCGTCGATGCCAAACGGCTTCCGTTTCAGGACGAGGAGTTTGATACCGTGGTTTCGAACAGCATCGTCCATCATATCCCCGATCCCGGCCCCTTCTTCCATGAGTTCAAGCGCGTGGTTGCGCAGGGGGGAGCCATCCTCGTCCGTGACCTTTTCCGGCCAGACGATGAGGCAACCCTGAACGAAACCGTCGCGAAGGTGTGTGTCAACGATACCGAATACCAAACCAAACTCTTCCGGGATTCTCTCCACGCTGCATTCACGCTCGAGGAAGTACGGCAACTTGCTTCGACTGCGGGGTTGCACGATGTGAGGATCTATCAATCATCCGACCGGCATTGGACGCTGGAACGCAGTTTCTCCCGTCCTGCCTGATGTCGGACAAGGCGTTCTCCCCATCATTCCACCCAGCGCAAGAGGTCAGGGACATGGAGTTCAGTGCTGAAGAATATCGCCGCTATGCAAGGCATATGGTACTTCCGGAGTTCGGCCTTGCCGGCCAGCAAAAGCTGAAAGCCGCCCGTGTGTTGGTGGTGGGCGCGGGGGGATTGGGATCCCCCGTCCTGCTGTATCTCGCCGCTGCCGGTGTCGGGACCATGGGACTGGTGGATTTTGATCTGGTGGACGATTCGAATCTCCAGCGGCAGGTGATCCATACAACGGCGGATATCGGTAAAAAGAAAGTTGTCTCCGCCTCCGAAACGATCGCATCGTTAAATCCCAACATCAAGATTGTCCCCTTCGAAGGCAGACTCACATCGAAGGATGCTCTCGAGGTGCTCAGGGAATTCGATATCGTTGTGGACGGTACGGACAACTTTCCGACGCGCTACCTTCTCAATGATGCATGTGTCCTGTTGGGAATACCGAATGTCTACGGAAGTATTTTCCGGTTTGAAGGGCAGGCTTCGGTCTTCTGTGTGAAGGAAGGTCCATGCTATCGCTGTCTCTATCCTGAACCACCTCCGCCGGATGTAGTGCCGAATTGCGCGGAGGGGGGAGTGTTGGGCATCTTGCCGGGTATTGTCGGCTCGATCCAGGCGACGGAAACAATCAAGCTTCTCACCGGGATCGGGGAGACGCTCGCGGGGAGGCTGCTGCTGATCGATGCGTTGACAATGCGTTTTAGAGAAATGAAGCTGAAGAAGAATCCGGATTGTCCGCTGTGCGGCCCGCGGCCAACAATCCGGAGCCTGATCGACTACGATGAATTTTGTGGAGTGAAACTGAAAGAACCAGTCCATGAGGATCAAGTGAACGAAGAACTTACTGTCCGTGAGCTCAAGGAGCGTTTGGATCGGGGGGAGGAGTTATTTCTCCTGGATGTGCGGGAGACCTATGAATATGAACTCGCCAACCTGAAGGGTCATTTGATCCCCATGCGTCAACTGAAAACGCGTCTGGGGGAATTGGACCCTACAAAGGAAATGATCGTGTACTGCCACGTCGGTGGGAGGAGCGCGCGCGCCGTCGAGTTCCTCCGGCAGAACGGTTTCTCCAAAGCGAGGAACCTCCAAGGGGGAATCGACGCGTGGTCGGTCGAGATCGATCCTGCGGTGCCCCGGTATTAATCCGGCCCGTTCAACGAAAGCGCGTAGCGGTGATTTACTACAGTGGCTCGAAACGAGCCTGAAAAAACCGGAGATATTTCGGTTCGTAGACCATCTTTAATCCCCGAATTTTATTCCTCGCCTCGAACACCGCCTCCACAGCCTCGGCCGTGACGTCGCAGTGCGCCTGTGTGTACACGCGGCGCGGGAACGTCAGGCGGACCAACTCAAGTTTCGGGTAGTAGTGGTCGCCCGTCTCCTTGTTCCTTCCGGCCGAGACGATTCCCCGTTCCATGGAACGTATCCCGGATTCGAGGTACAGCTCTGCGGCGAGTGCCTGCGCCGGGAATTCACTCTGTTTCACATGGGGAAGGAACCTCCGGGCATCCAGGAAAATGGCGTGCCCGCCCACGGGCAGCACGATCGGCACCCCGATGCTCTGCAGCTTTTCCCCGACATACTCGACCTGCCCGATCCTTGCCCGAATGTGGCTTTCCTGGACCGCCTCCTCGATTCCCCGTGCCATGGCCTCCATGTCACGTCCCGCGAGTCCGCCATAGGTATGCAGCCCTTCGTACACCACAACCATGTTTCGCGCTTCCTCAAAGATTTCATCTTCATTTACCGCCAGGAAGCCACCGATGTTAACGAGCAGATCTTTCTTCCCGCTCATGGTGCACCCGTCTGAGTAGGAGCACATTTCCTTAAGGATTGCGGCGATGGATTTATCCGCGTACCCCTCTTCCCGAACTTTGATGAAATACGCGTTCTCCACAGCCCGGGTGGCATCGAGAATCACACGGATCCCACGCTTTTGACAAAAGGTCCTGACCTCGCGCAGGTTCTCCATGGAAACGGGTTGCCCCCCGGCCATGTTGACCGTGACGCCGATCGTAATGTACGGGATCTTGTCCGCGCCGACCCGCTTGACGAGGGCCTCCAGTTTGTGAAGATCGACATTGCCTTTGAATGGATGGATCCTGGTGGGGTCATGGGCCTCATCGATGATCACATCAACGAAGGTTCCGCCCGCAAGCTCCTGATGGAGGCGGGTCGTCGTGAAGTACATGTTTCCAGGGACGAATTGGCCGGGTTTGATCAGTATCCTGGAAATGATGTTTTCTGCTCCGCGCCCCTGGTGTGTCGGAACGAGGTGCTTGTATCCGTAATACTGCCGCACAGCGCGTTCCAGGTTGTAGAAATTCTTACTCCCGGCATACGCTTCGTCGCCGATCATCATCCCTGCCCATTGGGAGTCGCTCATGGCGTTGGTGCCGCTGTCGGTCAGGAGATCGATATAGACATCTTCCGACCGGAGGAGGAAGGTGTTGTATCCGGCTTCGGCGAGTGCCCGGGCGCGTTCCTCACGTGTGGTCATTTTTAAGGGCTCGACGACCTTGATCTTGAACGGCTCGGCCCAGGATCGTTTCTTCAGCTTTTCCATAGGTTCCTTTCAGAGGGCAGGATGAAAAATGTTGCCAAAAAGGTAAACGAAAAATGGGGGAGATACAAGGAAATGAATTACTGAAACTGAGACGACGGTAACTCTCACTCCGTCACCGCTGAAATTTGCATGAAGACTCCGCAGGAAGGCCTTCTTGCTTTTCAGCGCTTGTTCTCCTATCTTCACTTCACATGATTCCCTCCGCTACAGTTGAAAAACTCAGGGCAATTGTCGGGCGCGAGAACTATCTCGACTCCCCCGAGGACAAGCTCGCCTATTCATATGATGGAACACCCCTCCTGAAGCAGCTCCCGGACGCAGCAATTGTTCCACGGTCAGTGGACCATATCTCCAAAATTCTTAAGCTTGCCAATGAGGATGGATTCGCAGTCGTTCCCCGCGGTTCCGGAACGGGGCTTAGCGGTGGATCCCTCCCGGTGGAGAATTGCGTCGTCCTCCTGATGAATCACTGGAACCGGATCCTGGAGATCGACCAGCAAAACCTCACGGTTTGGTGCGAGCCGGGTGTCATTACAGGCAATCTCCATGCCGCGGTCGAGGCGCTGGGATTTCTCTATCCTCCCGACCCCGGGAGCGCAGCGATCTGCAGCATTGGCGGTAATGTTGCAGAGAACGCGGGGGGCCTTCGGGGTCTGAAGTATGGTGTGACGAAGAATTATGTGCAGGGGATGGAGGTCGTGCTGCCGAATGGTGACGTGATTGTGACAGGAGGGAAGTCGATGAAAGATGTCGCTGGGTACAGTCTCAAGGATTTCATGATCGGATCTGAAGGGACTCTGGGGGTGCTGACGCGAGTGCTGCTGCGGCTGATCCCCAAGCCCCAGACCTCGAAGACTATGCTGGCGTTCTACGACAAGCTGAGTGACTCGGCTGAAACGGTTTCGGATATTATCGCTTCGAAAATCACTCCTGCCGCCCTAGAGTTCCTGGATAACACGACGATTCGCTGTGTCGAGGATTATGCCCATCTTGGCCTGCCAACGTCTGCTGCAGCGCTCCTCTTGATCGAGGTCGATGGAAGAAAGGCCGAGGTGGAGGAGGATGCCGCGATAATCGTTGAACTTTGCAGGAAACACGATGCCGCGGAAGTGCGCGTTGCCGCAAATGATCAGGAGGCGGCTCGATTGCGAATGGCGAGAAAGGGTGCATTTTCCTCACTGGCCCGTGTTCGCCCAACGACGATCCTCGAAGACGTCACCGTGCCGCGGAGTGAGGTGGCCCCCATTTTGGAAAAGATCAACCTTATTGCCCGCCAAAACGATGTGATGATTGGAAACTTTGGCCACGCGGGGGATGGCAATTTGCACCCGACGTGCCTAACCGACGAGCGTGATGCAAAGGAGATTCGACGGGTGGAAAAAGCGATCGAAGAGATCTTCCTGCAGTCGGTGAAGTTCGGCGGAACGATCTCAGGAGAGCATGGAATCGGATTGGCCAAGAGGAGGTTCCTGGAGATGACGACGAGTGAGCCGGCAATCGAGATGATGCGAAAAATCAAAGCCTCTCTCGATCCCAACGGCGTTTTGAATCCCGGAAAAATCTTCACCCTCAAACCGCGGTGTGAAGGCCCGCTACCGACAAACCGGGAACAGATCAAGAAATTTGTCGAGATGGGAGCGTATACCTGATCCTTGCCGACGACTGCACGGACATACCCCTCTCCCGCGGGCGGCACATCGGTTATTCAGGATCTTGCTCCTTCCCACGCGAAACGAACCCCCGTCACCTTCGGCGACCGGACTCTTCCCATGTTTGTCACGGAGTTCTGGACGGCGAAGCAGCGGCAGGCTTCCTCCCTGCATGAAATATCCTACCGGGCCTGTTTCAAGCCCCAGCTTCCGCGTTTTTTTATTGAAGGGCTGAGCGAACCGGGCGATGTTGTCTATGATCCCTTCATGGGGCGGGGGACAACGATCATCGAAGCGGTTCTGTCGGGAAGGAGATCTTTGGGGAATGATAGCAACCCGTTAAGTCGCCTTCTTACGATTCCCCGGTTGGATCCTCCGGCCTTTGAGGATATCATCAAACGATTGGAGCGCATCAAGATTGCGTCCGGGAGAAAGTCCGACACAGACCTTTCGATGTTCTATCATCCCGGCACCAGGGATGAGATCGTTTCGTTGAGGAACTATCTCTCGGACCGAATGAGGGAGGGGGAGGAGGATCGTGTCGACCGATGGATCAGGATGGTTGCGACGAATCGCCTGACCGGACACTCACCGGGTTTTTTTTCTGTTTATACCCTGCCGCCCAACCAGGCTGCGACTCAAGCGAACCAGCGGAAGATCAATAAGGACCGGAAACAGCGCCCGACCTACAGGGATGTCAAAGAACTCATCCTGAAGAAATCGCGTTCGTTGATGAGAAATGTGACGCCTGATCAGCAAAGCCGAATTGCTGAGTTTGCGAAACAAACAGCTCTGTTCACGGGAGGAGCGGACAAGACGAAGGGAATCAACGACTCCTCCGTTCAGCTCACCGTTACGTCTCCCCCGTTCCTGGATGTTGTGAACTATGCGCAGGATAACTGGCTGCGTAACTGGTTTAATGAGATCGACGAAGCGAAGGTTGCATGCTCCATGACCGTGGTTCGATCTCCGGAAGCCTGGTGTGAGGAGATGCAGAAGGTATTCCAGGAGCTCTATCGCGTCACACGCCCCGGTGGATTTGTGGCCTTTGAGGTCGGGGAGGTGAGGAAGAAGAATCTCAAAATGGAGGAACTTGTTGTCCCTCTGGGTCTGAAGGCTCGATTTGAGTGCCTGGGGATCCTCATCAACCGGCAGTCCTTCACCAAAACTTCGAACATCTGGGGGATCCGGAACAATGTTGGGGGGACCAACACCAACAGGATTGTTTTGTTCCAGAAGCTGTCATGATCCCGATCAAAGATAGAAATCCCACCCACCGCTTTCCGGTCGTCACCATTCTCATCCTTCTTATTAATGTTGCCATATTTGTTCTTGAGCTGTCGTTGGATGAGGCGGGACTGGAGCATTTTTTCCTCACCTATGGCGTTGTCCCCGCCGCCATTGGCCATGCATTTGGGCAGGGGACGTTGGATTTGATGACCTTTTTCCCTTTGTTGAGTTCGATGTTCCTCCACGGGGGATTTCTTCACCTCGGGGGAAACATGCTGTACCTTTGGATCTTTGCGGACAATGTTGAAGATAAACTTGGGCACGGCAGGTTCCTTGCGTTCTATCTCCTCTGTGGCCTGGCAGCGACCATCCTGCATATTGTCATCGACCCCGGCTCATCCGTTCCAACTGTGGGAGCAAGTGGAGCAATTTCCGGAGTTTTGGGAGCATATTTGCTTATGTTTCCCGGCGCCCGGGTGGTTACCGTCATCCCCATTCTCTTTTTTCTCCACGTAGCTGAATTGCCGGCGCTTGTTGTTTTGGGATTCTGGTTTGTCATTCAGTTCTTTAGCGGCATCGCTTCCCTGGGATACCAAACTGCGGGAGGAGGAGGCGTTGCTTGGTGGGCACACATCGGCGGATTCATCGCCGGCTTACTCTTCGTAGTTCCATTCAGGAAGATTCGGTGAATGGCTGAAATAGCAACGAGTAAACAGACTGCATTTCAAGGTGTGGATATACCCAGTTACGAAGTTCTGGTGAACTGTATGCACTGTGGATTATGCCTCCCCCAGTGTCCCACGTTCGCCCTGACTGGGATGGAGAAATCATCTCCGCGTGGAAGGATCAGGCTCATCAAGGCTGTTGCAGACGGCGATCTTCCTATCACGCAGGGGTTTATCGATGAAATGGATTTCTGTCTCGATTGCCAGGCTTGCGAGACTGCGTGTCCGGCCGGAGTCAAGTATGGCTCCCTGGTGGAAGCGGCGCGATCACAGATCCATGAGCTGGGATATGACTCCGTAACTTCAAAATTCTTCAAAAAGGTTTTTCTCGATTGGGTCTTCCGCAAGCAGGCACGCCTGAAGTTCCTTGCAAGAGGGCTTCGGATGTACGAGAAGCTCGGGATTAAGTGGTTCCTGGAACGGGCTGGTTTGCTGCGCTTGTTCTCTCCGAAACTTCATAACCTGCAACCACTTACTCCATCGATCTCCGCGGAGTTTTCAAGCGACACATTGTTGGAGGTGATCAAGCCGGTTGGGGAGATGAAGTATCGGGTAGGATTTCTTACCGGGTGTATCATGGATGTTGCCTATGCCGACGTGAATGCCGATACGGTGGCATTACTGCTGCACCATGGCTGCGAGGTTGTGATCCCAAAGGGACAGGCATGCTGCGGGTCTCTCCAGGCCCACAATGGAGCCATGGAGGCAGCGCGTGCCATGGCTCGGAACAATATCGATATTTTCAAGAAAGAGAATCTGGATTACATCATCATGAACTCCGCAGGATGTGGAGCCTTCATGAAAGAGTACGGTCACGTCTTTGAGCATGATAAAGTAATTTCTGCGGAGGCCCGCCTTATTTCATCAAAAATTAAAGATATAACAGAGTTTCTCTATGAAATTGGTTTCAGGATTAAGAAGCAGCAGGATCCCAATCACGTCCCGGCGTATGCAGGAAAGAGGGTAAGTTATCACGACGCCTGCCATCTTGTTCACACACAAAAAATCAGTCTTCAACCCAGGGAACTGCTTCGATCCATACCCGCAATTGAATATCTGGAGCTCCCAGAGTCAACCTGGTGTTGTGGGAGCGCCGGAATCTACAATATTGTAAGATACGACGATTCCATGAAGCTTCTCGACCGGAAGGTGGAAAACGTTAAGAGGATCATGCCAGATATTATTGTCGCGGGCAACCCGGGTTGCCTGGTTCAAATGCAACACGGCATGGCAAAGCATGGATTGCACGTGGAGGTGATGCACACTGCGACCTTCTTACGGAGGGCCTGTGGGGCGTAAACGAAAACTGCGTGTATATCTCTCCGGCGGAATGGAGTATGCCCGGGGCGAGGGGGCTGATTGGCGTTTGGAGATCGAAGAATGGCTCAACAAAGTTTTGAATCAGAAGGTCTTTAATCCAAACAAGGAAAGCGCTAAGTACCTTTCACCAGAATTCTCTAAAGAGGATTTTCGAGCCTTAAAGCTGACTGACACCCACCGGTTTATAAAGGTGGTCCGGGGTATGGTTGTCCTGGACAGCCATGAAATAGCGCGTCGCTCCGATTATCTCATTTGCTATTGGGATCGAAGTGCGGTCAGGGGAGCAGGGACACAGGGAGAAGTAACGCTTGCAAAATACTTCGGAAAGCCTGTCTACCTTGTGTCAAAATTACCGCTCAGCAAAATCCCGGGCTGGATTTTAGGCTGCACGTCGCGGACTTTTTCTTCGTTCGATGAATTGCAAGTTTTTCTTCGAAAGCGATATCGGTAAGCTACTTCTATTTTGAAATTCCAGGGATTTGGTTCTATTAGGTTCATTTTAAAGCGATTATTGTCTTGTAAGTAAATATCTTTCTCAGCATGTTCGGTCATCAATTCCAATTTCTTCATCGGTAGTCTCACCTTTTATGGAGGAGGTTTCAAATGGATGGTTCAATGAAACGGAGGGACTTCATCAAGTCTGCAACATTTGCAGGCGCGGCCACAATGCTTGGTGAAGGGCTCTCAGGAATCGGTCAAGTGGCAGCACAATCGAAGACTTCGATCAAGCCTGTCGTCATCTCGAGCCAGAATGGCCTGAAAGCGACCGCCAGGGCCATGGAGATGATCAAAGAGGGGAACGATGCCCTGGATGCGGTCATAGCCGCCGTGAACATTGTTGAGGACGATCCTAACGACATGAGCGTAGGCTATGGAGGGCTGCCCAATGAGGAGGGGGTTGTGGAGTTGGATTCTTCCGTCATGCATGGTCCCACCGGGCGAGGCGGAGCTGTCGCCGCGATCCGCAATATCAAGAACCCCTCCAAGGTTGCTCGATTGGTGATGGAGAGAACGGATCATGTTCTGATTGTTGGCGAGGGAGCATTGCGGTTTGCCAAGGCTCATGGATTTAAGGAGGAGGATCTCTTGACGAAGGAGTCGCGGGAAGTCTGGTTGAAATGGAAAGAGACGATGAGTACTGATGATGACTGGCTCCCTCCTCATGACCTGGACTCAAAAGACATCGGGGAAGGTCTTAAGTCAGCCATACGAACTACTGGCACGATCAACTGTAATGCCGTAGATCTTAAAGGGAATATTTCAGGTGTAACAACCACCAGTGGATTGGCCTGGAAGATCCCCGGGAGGGTTGGCGATTCTCCGATACTGGGTGCCGGACTTTACGTCAACAACGAAGTTGGGGCTGCAGGTTCAACGGGAAGAGGGGAAGCCAATCTCCTCGCATGCAGCAGTGTTATGATCGTCGAGTACATGAGTCAGGGGAAGTCCCCGGAGCAGGCATGTCTCATGGCATGCGAACGGATTGCCCGCCAGACAAAAATGAAGCGTTTGCTCGACGATCAGGGGCGGCCAAAGTTTAATGTAAATTTCTACGCGATCAACAAGAGGGGCGAATACGGTGGGGCGGCCATTTGGAGCGGACCCAGGTTCGCCGTCAACACAGGAGAGGTAGAAAGCCGGCTCGAGAGTTGTGCCTACCTGTACAAGCGGGAGGCCCGCAACTAGTGTCGGTCAGGCAATACAAAGATCTGCTGCGCTTGCTGGTTGGGTGCCCGAAGCAAGCTGTGAACATCGCGCCTGCTAAGATCCGTCGGTCGGGAGGGCGCTAACCGGAGATGCCCTGGGCTCTATCGTTAATCCTCACAATTGTTGTCCCGCTTGTCGCGATTTCAATTTATCTCGGCAGAAGGATCCTGCGTGCGCTGGTCACTGTCACAGGATGGGAGCATAAGAAGACCAGGCGCCGCATGGTCTGGTTTTTCATTTTCATCAACCTTCTCCCGGTAGTCTATCTCCTGGCGTACCTGACCATTGGCAGGGCTGGTACCTCTCTTTTCAACGGGGATAGTCTCCTGATCGACGCTGTATTGTCCTACCCGTTCTGGATAGGACTCGCACTCATAACACAGCTCTTCCTGGTATTCCTACCCCTGGATCTTATCAGGTTGTTCTTCTTGCCTCTCATCCGCAAGAACAGGGAACGCTGGAGTGCCATAGAACCGCGGCTGATTCTGGCCATCACCATCCTCGTTGTCTGCTACGGAATCTTCACAGTTGTCACGAATACCTGGACAGTTCGCACCGTTCAGCACACTGTCCAGCTACCTGATGGATTTGGAGGATTGGACGGAGTGAGGATCGCTTTGATCTCCGATGTGCAGGCTGACGGGAGGACCGGAGAATGGAAAGTGGAACGCTATATTGACAAAGTGAACGCTTTGGAGCCGGATCTCATTCTCAATGCAGGAGATGTCGTTACGTCGGGGCGTCAGTACATCGGGATGGCGGTTTCACTCCTGGGTAAACTTCAAGCTCCCTACGGAGTGATCTCCATCGTCGGAGATCATGATTTCTTTTCCAATAAGGCTATGGTGGTGGATGGTCTCCGGGAGAACGGGATCACCGTTGTCGAGGACTCGACCGTAATGTTGAAAATCAATGACACACCTCTCGCGATTACCGGGATCACCTACACGTATCGACAGAGGCCTGGGCCGGAAGTGCTGCAGAAGCAAGGATTAATCGTCGATGGTGTGTACAAGATATTCCTCGTCCATCAACCTGCCGAACGACTGGTTGAGTTCGCTGCACAGCATGGGTACCATCTCTTTCTGGCCGGACACACACATGGAGGCGGCATCACTCTTGGAATTCCCGGGCTCTTTATGGTTGCTCCCGCCTCGTTTGAAAGCCGGTACGTGAGTGGGTTTTATGAGGTGGGAGAATTGCTTGTCACCGTTACGAACGGCCTTGGGTTCACGCTTGCGCCGATTCGGTACCATGCGCCCGCGGAAATCGTTGTGTTAGACCTGCAAAAATAGTTTTCCAATCCTACCTGTTAAATCCAATTCCTGGCGGCAATTCATAGAGCAGCGTTGTTTCGGTGAACGCCCCGAGAATGCCGATTCCTCCCTTGATGTTTGTGACGTCAGGCTGATCCACGCGGATCGAGGCCTGGTCCCCGAAGCCGTTCACAATGTTATAGTAGTTATAAAACATTTGATCGACCTGCACCAGTCGCACGGAGAGATGCTTGAATCTCAGGTTATCGATGTGGTATGCGCTGCGCACAAGTTTGATCAAGGTTCGATAATTGCCGATCGGAAAATGAACATATTCGTATGAGCTGCTTCCAAGCGGGACGTTGAAATTAACCAGGGGGGATGTCCGGCGCGTCAGGGAGGGGAAGGTCCCATTATACGTGTCGATGCTGTCTTCCTTGCTGAAGACAGTCGGCAATTCGTTGGCTCTTTCTTCCCATCCGGTCCCGGGTACGAAGACATCGTACTCAAGATACACGCGCACCAGGAAACCCTTCGCGGCATTGGAAAGCTGGATCTTGAGCGTTAAATCCTCTCCATCAAGCCAGGGGTTTTGGGCAAGAGCCCTGTTCTCGATATTAATCGTCCCATGGGAGGGAACACTTACCGTGGCTGTTGCTCGTTTGTTGCTTTGTGTTTCAACAGTCAACGAGTACGTTTTCCCGGGTTCTGCTCTGAAGGGAAAAGCGGCGTATGCCGGAATGTCGTTGGTGTACCGGCTTTTATCGTGGCGCTCCACCATGGTCTCCCGAAAGAAATATGTGCGCTGTCCTTCGCTCATCCGGACGACGGCGTTCCTGACCGGTGTGTCGGATGAATTCTCCAGCGGATCGTATCCGCCGGTGTCGTAGCTGGAGTAGATCCGGACGTATTGCGTGTCTGCTTTGTTCGTGAGCAGGGAGTACACAACCAGCGTCTCCTCAAATGCTCCCTTTGGATCGAACGGCTCATCACATCCGAAAAGCAAAAGACAGAAAAGGAGTGAGGGGATTGAAGATACGGGTTTCATTTCAATACTCGAGATTAAGAGTTGCCGATGGGAAAAAGGGAAGCATGTTGACCTGCTGTCCCGTTGTTCGGTCGAAGTATAAAACGTTCTTCATGTCGTACACGTTTATGACGTTCAGTCCCACAGAACCGCGCAACCCTCCCACCTGGAAAAGATAACTGATGTTGAAGTCCAGCCTGTGGTAGGCCGGCATACGTTTGGCGTTCTTTTCCCCAAGACGTGTATACGGAGATCCTGTTTCGCCCTGAAACGGGGACCGATCGAAGTCCGAGAAACCGATCCTGTCATAAAAGCCGACAGTTTGGGTATAGGGAAAACCTGAGCTGAGATCCCACCGCAATGTCATATGAAGGTCGGGTAGAAGCTGCAGTCTGCCGAGAAGCTTCAGATTATGCCTCCTGTCGTGGCGCGGCACGTACGCGTAAGACCCCTGCCGCAAAACCGCCCAACTGAGCGTGTAGGCAGCGTACAGGTCCATCGGACCGGCCCCATACCGAATCAAGGCCTCCACTCCGTACGCTCTTCCGGTCCCATTGATGTAATCCGGATCGATGGCATCAACCTTATCGCGGTTATAGGTGACAAGGGATTCAAACGACTTGTAATATCCCTGGAAGGTGGTCGAAAGCGTTTGTGAGAGATTTCCCTCCACGCCCGCAACATAGTGATGCGCGCGTTCGGAGTCGAGGGCGTGAGGGACTTCGATCCAGGCGTCGAAGATGGAAATGAGGTCGTCTTCATTGTTCACTGCGATAATGTTCTGCGTGAACAGTCCATAGGAAAGCTTCGCACGCCAGGAGAAGGGGAGCTCGTAACTGACATTGATGCGCGGCTGAACGCCGTTCAGTCCGGTGCCGCGCTGAAGCATCGAACCGACTTCGATGTGAAAGCCGACGTCGGTTTTTAATTTCCCGAAAGTCGATTGGTACCGGACCCAGGTGGCTACTTCGGCCAGCGTGCTCTTGAGCTGGCGAGCGACTCCCAGGTTGTTGACAAGGTTGTATTCGAGGGAAGGGAAGCTGAGGTCGAATCCGAAAAAGTAGAGATCTTTCGAGTCGGTATAGTAAGTCGCATTGGCGCGGACGCTGAATTCCTGAATCGATGTTGATGCCGGTGTGGTTGTGGAGGAGCGTTTGGGATCGCGTTCCGCTTCGAAGGAAGTCCCGCCCAACGTCGCATACACGAAAAGCCGGTCCTGCACCAGGGCCGTCGCGCTGAAACCCACGGCCAGGTTCCGCCATCGGTAATTCGGGTTGTTGGGATCGGATGAGAGAAGATCATCCCCGCTCAGGAACGCCTGAACGCTGAGCTTCGCCGAGGAGGCCGAATCCTGGTCTATCGAGCCTTTCACGAAGACGTCGAAAAAAGAGACCGGAACATCCTCCTGAAAGAAGTTTTTGAGACTGCGGCTGAACAGGGATTTTCTTCCATTGACGATCCATCGACCGTTTTCGAGTGCGGGTCCTTCAATCTGAAATTTTGTCGAGAGAAAATTGAGATTCCCTTTCGCGGTAATGCCGGTCTTGTTGCCATCCTTTGTTGTCAGGTTGACAACAGAGGAGAGCCTGCCACCGTACCCCGGCGGGAATGCTCCCGTGTAGACCTCAGTCGTATTCACGATATCGGAATCAAACATGCTGAACAGGCCAAAAGCATGGTAGGGGTTGTACATCTTCATTCCGTCGAGCAGTATCAGGTTCTGGTCTCCTGCTCCACCCCTGACGTAGAACTGTGAACTGACATCGCTCGTGGAGGATATTCCGGGGAGGATCTGTATAGCGCGAAAAACATCGGTCTGGACTGTCGCCGGGGTCATTTTCAGGTCTCGCTGGTCAAGAACATGGATACTCGTGCTGATCTCGCTCAGTTCACGCTTCGAGCTTTCCGTCACGACAACTTCATCCAGTTCAACCGAAGTAGGGCTCAAACGAAAGTTGAGCGTGATAGATGCATCCCCTTTGATAGAAACGGTTTGGCGACTTTTCTTATAGCCCACGGCGCTCGCAACGAACTCGTATGTACCGGGTAAAACACCCGGAATGAGGTAGAACCCACTGATATTGGTTGCTGCCCCTCTGTTCGTACTTTGAATGATGACATTGACAAATGGCAGTCGCTCCCCGGATGTACTGTCGGTAACGACACCGCGAACGTCCGTCTGTTGTGCAGACAGGAGGGGGGCTAAGACAAACACGAGTGCGAAGAACGAAAAGTGCTTCAATAGTTTTCCTGGAAGTGTGGACTGAAGTTACGAAAAATGTTCTTTCGTGCAAACGGGAAAATCGGAGCGGATGGCTGCTTCGTTGAATCTGGCTCGATTTATGAATATATTCTGAATAATCATGATGAATGAAATGGAACCGGAACTTTCCCCGTTTGGGATGAACAACTATCTTGATGTCTCCGATCGCAGCCTTCTGATGCTTGAAGGGAATGAGGGAAAGGATCTGCTTCAGCGACTGAGTACTAATGACTTGTCCGGACTTGAAATAGACGGCTATTCTCAAACCATCCTTACGAATGAAAAAGGGAGAATTGTTGAGGTCCTGTCAATT
>JBBEBV010000157.1:2401-5032 GCA_040882165.1 Bacteroidota bacterium | reverse complement strand
TGTAAGGTCCGGCTACGATGCAGCGACTATCTCTTTGTCCTTGATTGCCTGGGCCTCAATCGTACACCACGCCTGAAAAGCGATCTTCGTGACGTCGGTCTTGTTGAGTCCGTATGGATATGATGCGGCGAAATTTTTCATGATGTGGTCGAGAAACATGTTGAAATCCATGACGTTGACCTTTCCTGGTATGTGACGGTCATCTCTCGGTGGGATAACCTCACATGCAATATGGTCATTCGCCGGGGAGTATCACAGGGAAATCGCAGCTTCGCGGATGTTGGTGCAGGCTGGAAGGCCGGAGGGGACTTTTTGGGCAAAAAAAGGCAGGGAGAGCGTGAAGCCCTCCCTGCCGGCAACATCAGATCTTAACAGGTTCGTGTTTCAGTTGCTTGAGAACGTCGTCCACATTCACTCCCAGCCCCTTCGCCACCGCCGTCCCGAGCTTCACGTCTGCCCGGAAGAAATGGCAAAGTTGACGGTTGACGATGAGGTCCTTGTTTGGACCGGTGATTCCGCTCATCGCTCCGACGATATTGGAAACCAGGTTGTGCCTGTCGTAGTCATTCATGGCCTTGTTGAACAACAATCCCGGTTGAGTGAAATGGTCGTCGTCGTTGGCGCCGTTCCGGTCGTACCAATCGGCGACCGTGCTCTCCAACTGCATTGGCGTCTCTTTGTACTGCGGGTCCGGACGGATGTCATCGAAGCTGTTGGGATAATAGTTCGGGTCGCTTCCGCCGTTTCCATCCACCCGCATGGAGCCGTCGCGCTGGTAGTTTGCCACCATGTAGGGGCACCGGTTGACGGGTATTTGTTCATAGTTCGCGCCCAGACGATAACGATGAGCATCCGGATAGGAGAGGAGACGTCCCTGCAGCATCTTGTCAGGAGAATAGCTGATGCCGTCAACGACGTGGGCCGGGGCGAAGGCCGATTGTTCCACATCGGCAAAGTAGTTTTTCGGTATTTCATTCAGCTCCATCACACCCACTTCGATCAGCGGAAAGTCCTTGTGCGGCCAGATCTTCGTGAGGTCGAACGGGTTGAACGGGAATTGCTTTGCCTGTTCATCCGTCATCACCTGGATCTTCAGAGTCCACTTGGGGAAGTCCCTCTTTTCAATCGATTCCACAAGATCCCGTTGTGCGAAGTCAGGGTCTTTGCCCTTCATCTCCGCTGCCTCCCGGTCTGTGAAATTCTTGATGCCCTGCTGTGTCTTGAAATGGAACTTCACCCACATCTTTTCATTCTTTGCATTGATCATGGAGAAGGTATGACTTCCGTACCCGTTCATGTGGCGATGGCCAAACGGAGTGCCTCTGTCGCTCATCAGGATGAGCACCTGATGAAGGCTCTCGGGGTTCAGGCTCCAATAATCCCACATCATCGTCGGGCTTTTGCAATTCGTTTGAGGATCGCGTTTTTGCGTATGGATGAAATCATCGAACTTCTTCGGGTCTTTGATGAAGAACACCGGAGTGTTGTTTCCGACCAGATCCCAGTTCCCCTCCTCGGTATAGAATTTCAGGGCAAAACCACGGGGATCCCTCTCCGTGTCAGCACTCCCTTTCTCGCCCCCCACCGTGCTGAACCGCGCGAAAACCTTCGTCTGCTTGCCGATCTTGTTGAACAGCTTGGCGCGGGTATACTTTGAAATATCATGGGTGACGGTGAAGGTCCCGAACGCCCCGCTCCCTTTGGCGTGGACGACCCTCTCAGGGATGCGTTCCCTGTTAAAGTGGGCCATTTTTTCGTGGTAAATGTAATCCTGCAAGAGCAGGGGTCCGCGTGGACCCACGCTCATCGTGTCTTCATGCTCCACATAGGGTTTTCCTGACGCGGTGGTCAGCGTGCGTTTCTTTTCCATGGTGTTTCTCCTTGCTTTCAACGGTTGATTTGTCTCTGAAGCTTTCAGAATCGAAGCGCTTGATGCGGATTTTCGGCGTGGGGGGATTGAAAGTCTGCAGCAGAGAACTGATTCTGTTCTGGAAGATAGCGATCTTTGGTCGAAGATTCAATCGTTGTCCCGAGAACATTGCCCGATTTGCACGGACTGTCATGACCAGGCGTGAAACCTTTCCTGGCTCTTTTACGTAATCCTCCCAGTCACCGAATGGAAAGAACGTTGGTTCGAAAAATCCTCTACGTACTTGCCGGCATTGCCGGGTTGGCCCTCGCCCTTGCTTCGGCAATTCTCGGGCCGTACTACCTTGAAGTTCAGCATTTCCCTGCCGACTCCACGGCGGGGTATCACGCGGATTTTTTCCTCTACGTTTCCCCTAAGGCAATGGAACTGGCCCATGCGGGAAGGACCGTAACCATCCTCATTCAGCCGAATAACTCGGGTACGAATTCCGATGACCCCGGGGTGCATCAGAAAGACGCCTGGTGGACCGGATTTGAACGCAAGAATATCGCCGATGAGCTCGGCGTCGTTCTACTCGTGCCGGCATTTCTCCGACCCAACGTCGATTGGAAGATCTATACACACGCCCTTGATCGCGATGTCCTCACGACACAGCGACGGGATCTGGCGCGGCTCGACCTGCAGCTGATCGCCATGATCGAGGCTGCAAGATCTGAATTAAAGTCCAATGGAATTTCAACCGACGAGAGGATCTTCTTGCA
>JBBEBV010000157.1:0-2301 GCA_040882165.1 Bacteroidota bacterium | reverse complement strand
AATTGCAGATCTGGAGGAATTGACCGAAGCCCCATTTGATTCGGTGGCGTATAACGCGATCCCACAGCTCATTTACTTGGGCTCGCTGGATGATAATGACTCCGTGGATTTTCGGGACGGGTGGGACCAGGAAGCCGCGGATCTGATAGACGTGCTTTTTGGCAAAGATCCCTTGTCCCGTTGGGAAGTAAGCCGATTGACATATGAAACTGCCGGTGCGAACGCGCAATTTCTTCTTGTTGAAGGCGCCGGACACGACCGGAAGCAACTGCAGGAATATTCAACGCGGTTCTTTGCCAGCTTACAAGATCAGTAAGGTGACGCGTCCAAGCCCAAAAAAACGGATAACAGAACGGGGTGCCAGACCTGATGCACCCCAAGCAGGAAACTAGACTCTCCCTCTCCCTTTCTTCGAAATTCCTTCTCCGCAAGGGCCTCGGGGAACGACTCTGTCTCCCCCAAGAACCGCATTCACGAGAACGCAGACACGGCGGTTCGACAGACGACCGAGATGTTGAGCGGCGTCTCGATCGTAACAACGGATTCATACAGATCAGTGAGTTTTTCCTTCACACTCTCCATGGGAAGACGGCCCCTCGAATGTCGTTTGCCAAAGACGATTTGGTGAACTTCATCCATCACTTCAAACCCCAATTTATTAAAGTCTCCGACGACAAGGACACCGGCAGGATCGTGAATCCGAACAATTTCTGACAGGCATTGATCGGGATGTTTCAGCTCGTGGATGGTGTTCAGCGAGATAACGGCCGGAACCGAATGGTCGCGGAACGGCAATCTCTCCATATTCAGAACCATCATCGATACCTGTTTCGCGGACTCGGGGGAAATACGGCGAAGAGCCTCGCCGCGTTTTGTGAGCGTGATATCTCCCGTGACAACTTCAAATCCCTGTCTTGCAAAAATCGCCGATGTTCGACCTGTCCCTGTTGCCAGTTCGATAATGCGGCCGGGCGGAAACCTCGCTTCGTTGATGATCTGCAGGTACTCGTACAGGAGATCGAACCCGCGCTCCCGCAACAATGCGTCTGTATTGGAAGAAGGGATCGAATCGATGAGATTCCGCGATGCGGGCTGAATGTTCACGTGGCTGTGTATCGCTGACGAACAGCAGGAAACAAGTACTCCGTGAAGGCTTTTTCAAGCAAGCAATCCGGCTTCCATCCCCAATCACGACTCGCCGCAGTTGTGTCGACGTCCGCGGGCCAACTATCTACAATCGCCTGTCTCTTAGCGTCGGGAACAAAGGTGACCCGTGCTTTGGGGAAGGCCTTCTGTACGAGATCATAGAGTTCCCTTGCCGAAGGGTTGAATGCACTGACATTGTATACTTGCCGGGAAAGCCGGTCACGGGGAGCGGCCTCGAGCGTCAGGAATGCCCCAATAGCGGCCGGCATGGTCATAAAAGGAATACGCGTATCCTCCCGCACAAGACACTCATAAGGTTTCCCCTGCGCCGCGCTGTGGATCATCTCAGGAGCATAGTCGCTCGTTCCTCCCGCCGGAAGCGTCACGGCACTAATGAGACCCGGAAACCGGAGGCAACGGAAGTCGATCCGCCCAGGGGATGCCTGTGCATCGAGTTGCCGATAAAAATGGGCGTAGTAGTATCCAAGTTGTTCACAGTAGAGCTTATTGATACCGTACATCGTGCGCGGATGGCACCAATCGGATTCGCCAATGGCAGGAGTTTGATTCTTTGTGATCAGATCGGGGAGCCCATAGACCGCGATGGAGCTTGGATACAGAAACTTGATTTCGCGCCCCTGCAGGCGTGACTGGGTCACGGCAATTTCCAGGAGGTTCAATGTTCCATCGACATTGACATGGTGGGCCAGGGGCGGCTCGCGCTCGGCCCTCGTGGAAAGCAGGGCCGCCAAATGGTAGATCGTTTCGAAATTGTGCGCGGTCGAGAGATTCTCCAGAATCCCTTTCTTCAAAATATCTCCCACCACGGTCGCTGTACACTTCTTCGCCAGACGTTCATCAAGTGGATTCAAATCCAGCGCGACGATTTCGACTCCATCAAGATCGGCCAGATGGTCAATCAGGCCGTGACCGATCTCTCCGTTGGCGCCGGTGATCAGAACGGTTTTCTTCAAATTCGTTATCCTCTGGAAGGTTTTAGATTTGAGATATACCTTAATATCCGGGGGTTTGATGAGAAATGAAAGGGTGCAGTTGTGGCCCGGTATCAGATTGCAGCATTCTTTTGTCACTGCTCAGCAAAGGTGGAAGAACAACCCACCCCGCCCGCATGACTGCGCCCGCCCGGACGACTGC
>JBBEBV010000156.1:1533-5044 GCA_040882165.1 Bacteroidota bacterium | reverse complement strand
CAAGCCGGCATTATCAGGGTCTTCGAAAACACTTCCTCCGCCTCCACCTCCACGATATTTCTCGATATCCGGGACCGGCTGACAGGCGGGGGGGAACTCGGATTGCTCGGACTTGCCTTTCACCCTTCGTACGCAACCAATGGATATTTCTATGTCAACTACACGGCCCCCAATCCACTCCGCACCATCATCGCGCGCTACTCAGTCAGCACGACCGATCCCAACCAGGCGAACAAGGGGAGCGAACAAATTCTCCTCGCCTACAACCAACCGTACACCAACCATAATGGCGGACAGGTTTCTTTCGGTTCGGACGGATACTTGTACATCGCCTCAGGCGACGGGGGTTCGGGGGGCGATCCGCAAATCAACGCCCAAAACCGCTCAAGTCTCCTCGGCAAAATTCTCCGCATCGATGTGAACAATCCGTCGGGGGGAAGAAACTACGGGATCCCGGCCGACAACCCTTTTGCCGGAAACAGTTCGGGATTCCGGGAAGAGATTTTCGCCTACGGCCTGCGCAACCCATGGCGGTTCAGCTTTGACGCGGGCACCGGGACCCTCTGGTGCGGCGACGTCGGACAGGGTGCGCGCGAAGAGATCGACATCATCGAAAATGGAAAAAATTACGGCTGGCGAACCATGGAGGGAAGTCTCTGCTTCAACCCCTCGACCGGATGCACGACAGCCGGACTGACGCTCCCTGTGTGGGAGTACGGTCGAGCGGAAGGGTACTCCGTGACGGGAGGATTTGTGTACAGAGGAACAAGGAATCCTGAACTTACGGGGGCCTATATTTATGGCGACTATGGTTCGGGACGAATCTGGGCATTGCGTTCCAACGGAGTCGATCCTCCGAGCAATTCCCTGATCGCGCAGATTTCTTCCAATCGTCTTTCCTCCTTCGGAGCCGACCGGAACAACGAACTTTATATTTGTTCGTTCGATGGGAAGATTTACCGGTTCGCGGCAACGCCAACCGGAATTCAAAATGAAGAAGCAATCCCATTAACCATGGAGTTGTTTCAGAACCACCCAAATCCTTTCAACCCCCGAACAAGTTTGAAGTTTTCCCTTCCAACATCCACATTCGTCGCGCTCAGAATATTCGATGCGTTGGGAAGGCACGTGGGAACTCCGTTGAATGAAGTCCGGATGGCGGGCGAACACTCGGTCGCTTTTGATGCTTCCGATCTTCCTGCCGGGATGTATGTGTGCAGACTCGAAGCGGTCGGACAATTTCTGGTTCAAAAAATGTTGCTGGTTAAATAATCACAGAATCAAACTTTCAATCCGCGGAGGATTCTATGAAAATGAGGAATTGCTTTTCCATACTTGTTGCTTTTGTTGTTTTCACTGCTGTGTTTGCAGTTCCGGTCGTCGGTCAGGTCGACTTCAAGGTCGGAGGCGGGATCGGCCTCGTCATGCCGGCAGCCGACTACGGCGGCTCGACCATCGACTATTACAATGGAGCCAAGTACGGGTTCGGGACAGGGTACAATCTTCATGCCAAAGCCCGGTTGGGACTCGTCGGATTCCGCCTGGCGGGAGAGGTCGACTACTCCTCTCTGAGCAACGATGGCTACTCCGAACCCGGCCAGGGGAAGGTGGAGATTTCCCATCAGATACTCTCCATCAAAGTCGGTCCCGAAATACACCTTTCCATCCCGATGGCACCCATCACTCCGTATCTCGGCGTCAATGCCGCACTGCATCGATTCAGCGGCGAGACGGTTTTTCAGGGCGTGTCGGGAGTCTCCAGCGCAAGTTATTCCCTGGAATCGGCAACCCGGATCGGTGTCGGGGTAAACGGTGGAGTCTTGATCAGCCTCGCCCCCTTCACCTCGCTGGATGTGAGCATCGGATACAACCTGATGAATCTCAGTGGCAAGGAGTGGAAGGATTTAAACCCGACCCAGGATCAGCGGATCGACACGTACCTCGCCCTGAATGACGAACAGGACCCGGCCTACCAGGCTGGAAACCCCAGGCATGTCGTGGGCGCTGCGAGGGATATTCACTCGATCCAGATCGGGGTCACCATACTATTCGGCCTATGACCAGATCACTGTTTGGACCGGAAGTTTCCAACACTCCGCATCATCCCCTGGATGAACTTGCCCTGATGGAAAAGTGGGTACGCATCCTCGACCGCATCGCTGCGTCAATCTGTCTCACGGTGGGCGGACTGATTGCGATCGCAGGAGTTCTGTTTATCGCCGTGACGTACATAGATCATGGAACGATGAGCGGCCACGAGTTCACCCTGATACTTGCCGCGACCATGCTGGCAACGGGGATGTCGCTCGCGTATGCCGCCAGGAGCATGCAGCGACATTCCCGGTGGCGATGGGCCGTTCACGCTTTGCCGATCATCATCTTTCTTGCCGGCTATTCGCTCGCCATCCTTCTCTCGGACTCATTCGCCGGCCTGTAATCCTCTTTTGGATCCTCTTCCGGAGGGGGAAAGGTTGACTTTTCCCCCTCTCTTCTCTACCTTTTCCCCGCACCACACCCATCTTTGGGAACTCAGTCGAAAGAGTGCCACGAAGGCACGAAGACACCGGGAAAATTAATCAAGATTTTTCTCACGTTGTCTCTTGGTGACTTTGTGGCAAGTGGTGGATTTTGGTCTGAGTCTCCAGCCACTTTACCGAACTTCGGAGGGATTCATGAAATTTGTCCGCACTGTTTTTATCTCTCTTCTTATTTGTTCCGGCCTCACCGCGCAGCAGAAAACCGACCCCCGGAGCCCCGGCATTGCTGAAAAAACGGCCGGCTTCGAGAAACTTCCCGGGTTCATCCCTCTCTACTGGGATGCCAAAGCCGGCAAGGTGTGGGTGGAAATCGACCGGTGGGACATGGAATTCCTGTACGTCAACTCCCTTTCCGCCGGTATCGGATCGAATGACATTGGACTTGATCGTGGACAGTTGGGCGACACACGCGTCGTCAGGTTCCAGCGCAGCGGTCCCAAAGTGTTGCTGATCGAACCAAACTATTCCTACCGGGCCGTGACGGACAATCCTGACGAACGCCGCGCAGTGGAGGAGGCGTTCGCCCAATCTACAATTTGGGGATTCGAAGTTGCGGCAGAAGAGGGGAATCGTGTTTTGGTTGATGCCACTGCGTTTTATTTGCGCGATGCACACGATGTCACGGGGGCACTGAAGCGCTCCAATCAAGGGACCTTCAGGCTCGATGCCTCCCGGTCCGCGTTCCACCTCCCCCGCACAAAGAATTTCCCACAGAATACGGAGGTCGAAGTAACACTGACCTTCACCGGCGATGATCCGGGAGCGTGGCTGCGGCAGGTCACACCCACGCCCCAAGCCGTCACGATCCGGCAGCATCATTCGTTCATCCAACTCCCCGACGAGAATTATGTGCCCCGTCCATTTGATCCGCGGGCCGGTTACTTTGGCATCTCGTATATGGATTATGCAACACCGATCGACGAGCCGATCACCAGGCGCTTCATCGCCCGCCACCGGTTGAAAAAGAAGGATCC
>JBBEBV010000156.1:0-1433 GCA_040882165.1 Bacteroidota bacterium | reverse complement strand
CGTACCGGGGAGATCATCAAAGGCCATGTCTCCCTCGGCTCCCTGCGCGTGCGCCAGGATTACCTGATCGCAGAAGGATTGCTCGCTCCGTACGAGGAGGGGAAGCCGGTCCCGAAGGCCATGGAAGAAATGGCGTTGGCGCGGTTGCGGCAACTCTCAGCGCACGAGGTCGGACATACCATCGGCCTCTCGCACAATTACATTGCGAGCACGGAAAACCGTGCTTCGGTCATGGACTATCCGCATCCATGGATCGCACTGACAAAGGACCAGAAGATCGATTTATCGGATGCCTACACCAATAGCATAGGGGAGTGGGACAAGGTCGCGGTCGCCTATGGGTACCAGGACTTCCCTTCCGGACAGGATGAGAGGAAGGAACTTGAATCGATTGTTCTTAACGCGATGAAACGCGGGCTGGTGTTTCTTACCGATCAGGACGCTCGGCCGCAGGGGAGTCCGCATCCGCAAACACATCTCTGGGATAACGGAAAGAGTGCCGTGCAGGAATTAGAGCGGTTAATGGTCATCAGGCAAATCGCTCTCAAGCAGTTCTCGGAGAAGAACATCAAACCGGGCGCGCCAATGGCAACATTGGAGGAGGTACTGGTGCCGATCTATCTTCTGCATCGGTACCAGGTCGAGGCCGCGGTCAAGGTTCTCGGAGGGGTCTCTTACACCTACGCCCTCCGTGGCGACGGTCAGAGACCCACAACACCGGTCCCGTATAAAGATCAGAACGAAGCGCTGTCGGCATTACTCTCAACCCTCAGACCGCAATTCCTCGAGCTTCCGTCGAACATCTCCGCGTTAATTCCTCCCAGGCCGTATGGATTCGGACGTCACCGGGAGCTCTTCCGCAACCGGACCGGAGGAACCTTCGATCCCCTTTCGGCTGCGGAGGCGTCCGCCCACCATACCGTTGCCCTGTTGCTCCACCCGGACAGGACCGCCCGGTTGGTGGAACAGAACGCTCGCGACCCGAAACAGCTCAGCCTGGGCCAAACCATCGACCGGCTGGTTAGCGGGACCTGGAAGTTGCAGCGGATGTCGGGTTTAGCGCTGGAGATTCAGCACACGGTGGAGCTGGTGGTACTGTACAACTTGATGGGACTCGCCTCCAACGAGAACGCCATGCCCCAGGTGCGGGCGGTTGCCCATCTGAAGCTTGCAGAACTGGAGACGTGGATCCGGAAGACAGTGCCACAGGGACCATTGAGTGAACCCAGGAACGCCCACTATTCATTTGCCCTGCAACAAATCGCTCTTTGGAAGGAGGATCCGAAGAAACTCTCGCTCCCGCGTCCGGCAGAAGCGCCCCCGGGACAGCCGATCGGGGATCCTGGGTGCGATTGGGATTAGCTGAAACACGATTTTATTCGGCGAAGCACATGAAGGGGAACTTTTGCCTCGGTCCTGCGTCAACAGACTAT
>JBBEBV010000155.1:0-5067 GCA_040882165.1 Bacteroidota bacterium | reverse complement strand
CGCTTCTCCCCTCGGCCAGGGCGTCCTTCGTCATTTGTTCGACTTCCTTTGCTTTGCCCTCGTACAAGCATTGATTCATCAGTGCATAATCTGCCATGGACCATTCCTTTAGTTGGTAACGCGTTTGGTGTTGAACTCCTCCAGCGCCTTCTGCATGGCCACGATGTTCTGCCGTGGCATGCCCGGGCTGGTCCCCCCGCCGACGGAAAGGATAATCCCCTCTCCCTCACTCTTTTCCAGAACCTCCAGGGTCGCTCGACGGACCTCCTCGGGCGTCCCCCGCACTCCGATTTCCAACGGTTTCACATTGCCCATCATTGCGCCGGTTTCATCCATTCCTGCTTCGGTGAATAATCTCTTTTCTCTTTCCGATACATTTCATCATCACCGACATATTCAAACCAATCGAAGTAGGCCGTTTCAGGGTCTCTCGCTCAATGTCGGTCCACTCAAGTCCGAACCGCCGAAACATTTCCGTTCTCACCCGAAGCCAGCCCGGCTCGCTATCCACCAGCAGTCCATCGAGATCAAAAATCACCGCCTGCAGACCCCGGTTCGCCATGCCTTATTTCTTCCGCTGCCCGTATGTGGCGGACCTGCCATGTTTTCGATGGAAATGCTTTTCCAGCAACGCCTTCTTCAAAGGTTTAACGGATCGGTTGAGCAATACCGTTTCACTCGCCATGCGGGCAACCCGTTCGAGCACGATGGCATTCTCCACTGCATGCTCGACGGTGTCACCCCACGCAAACGGACCATGGCCGGCGACGAGCACTCCCGGCACAGAAAGCGGATCCAGTTTCCGGTAGCGCTCGACGATAACTTTGCCGGTGTTGAGTTCATAGTCGGTTGCGATTTCCGCGTCCCGCAAATCGCGGGTACATGGGATGGTTCCGAAGAAATGATCTGCATGCGTTGTGCCGTAGGGAGGAATTTCGCGCTTCGCCTGCGCCCAAACCGTGGCATAGGGGCTGTGCGAGTGGGCGACGCCACCGATCGCCGGAAATGCCCGGTAGAGTTCCCTGTGCGTGGGGGTATCGGAGCTTGGGTTCAATGCGCTCCCGACGACTTTCCCCGTCTCGAGCGAAACAACCACCATGGTTTCCGGAGTCATTTCGCCATACGGGACACCCGATGGCTTGATGACGATCAGCCCTTCTTCACGGTCGATGGCACTGACATTCCCCCAGGTCAGGAGAACCAATCCCTCGCGAACAAGCCGCAGGTTCGCTTCACAAACCCGTTCTTTCAATTGTTCAAGCATTGTTTTCCTTTTTCGACCCTCGAACAATGGCACTTATTGGATCTTGAGAACAACCACCGATTTTGGTGGAAGCGTCGCAGAGAAGCCCCCCTTGACCAGGCGCACATCATGAAACGGACCGGGGCGTACGGCCTCCGGTTTGTCAAACGTGTTATGAGACGCCATCGTTGCCGCGGTCAATACCCGTCCTGAAACCGTCCCTGCCTTCGCTCCACGGAGTTCGCCTGCCACTTCAGCCGGAAGATCCGGGTTGAGATTGCAGAGAGTAATATGGATTGCGCCGGACTGATCCCGCGAGGCCGAGGCCGTCACGCCGGGGAGAGTGTTGTCACCGAAGGCGTACCTGTCCCCGCTCAGGTCTGACGGCAGCAGGGTGGCATCGTGATGCGCTGTAAACATCTCGAAGACATGGTAGGTGGGGGTGACGATCATCCGCTCCTTGTCGGTCAGCATCATCGCCTGGAGAACGTTGATCATCTGTGCGATGTTCGCCACCTTCACGTGGTCCGCGTGATTGTTGAATATATTGAGATTGATGGCGGCGGTGACCGCGTCTCTCAAAGTGTTCTGCTGATGGAGAAATCCCGGATTCGACCCCGGCTCGACGTCGTACCAAGTCCCCCATTCATCCACAATCAATCCGATGCTTCTCTCCTGATCATATTTCTCGATGACCGCGGAGTGTTTCACCACCAATTCTTCCATGAGGTACGAATTCTTCAGGGTTGAAAACCACTGGTCCTCACCAAAACTGGTGGACGAGCCCTTGCTTCCGGTCCAGTTGCCCGTCGGGAGTGCGTAGTGGTGGAGCGAGATCCCGTTCATCCTCTTGCCGACCATGGACATGACCACATCAGTCCAGTTGTAATCCTCCCCCGGCGCTCCGCACGCAACCCGATACACCTGGTTGCCCGAATAGTTCTTGATAAATGTGTTGTATCGGCGGAAAACGTCCGCATAATATTCGGGCCTCATGTTTCCGCCGCAACCCCAGTTCTCATTACCGACCGCAAAGTACTTCAGCTTCCATGGTTCCTGACGTCCATTCCGGCGCCGGAGGTTGGCCATGGGCGAATCGGCACCGCTGGTCATATATTCCACCCACTCCATCATCTCCTGGACCGTCCCGCTTCCGACATTGCCACAGATAAATGGCTCCGCGCCGACCTGCTCGCAGAAGTCCATGAACTCATGCGTGCCAAAATGATTGTTCTCCACCACTCCCCCCCAATGCGTGTTGATGATCGAGGGACGCTTTTCTCGTGGTCCGACGCCATCCTTCCAATGATACTCATCGGCAAAACATCCACCGGGCCAGCGGATATTGGGCACTTTGATTTTTTTCAAAGCAGCCACCACATCGTTCCGGATTCCACGGGTGTTGGGGATGGGGCTTTCCGGACCCACCCAGATTCCCTCATAGATACACCGCCCAAGATGCTCCGTAAAATGACCGTAGATATGCCGACTGATCGTGTGTTCACCCTTGTCGGCATGAACGACCAGCCGATGCGTTGTCGATTTTTCCCCGGCCTCAGCGATATTCACCAGACCGGCGATGAGTGCAGGCACGGTAATCCAGGCGATGGCGGGAAGTGATGGACCAGTGATCATGACAATTTCTTTCATGAGAATCTGGATTTGTTTCGGATTTCGATGAGTTGTTTCATGATATGCGATAGATTCCCCGTCCACCCTTTCGTTCCAAAAGCATCGTGGAGCGTTCGGTAGAGCGGGTAGAGGTCCCGATAGACAGCATGGGACACAGCATCCGGTGTGAAGCCGCGTGATTTCAATCCGGTCATGGCTTTCTGAGCTTCCGGGATTGAATCATATCCGCCGGCTCGAGAGCCCGCGGCCACCGCTCCCGCGATCGCCGATCCGAGAGCGCAGGTTTGTGCCGATCTGCTGACCATCATCGGTCGGCCGGTGACGTCGGCATAGATTTGCATTACGAACGGATTCTTTTCTGCAATGCCTCCACAGTTGATGACCTTCCCGATGTGAATGCCGTACTCTTCAAAGCGATTGATGATAGTCAATGCCCCAAATGCCGTCGCTTCCACCAGGGCCCTGTAGATTTCGGCCGGCGTGGTATAGAGTGTCTGCCCCACCAGGAGACCCGTGAGCCGTTGGTCAACGAGGATTGTTCTGTTCCCATTATTCCAATCGAGTGCGAGCAAGCCGGATTCTCCCGCCTTCAGTTTCGCCGCGTCCCGTGCAAGAGAGGCATGGGTTCCCTTGTTCCCGTTGGGACGGACATAATTCACAAACCAGTTAAAGATATCTCCAACAGCGGACTGACCTGCCTCCAGACCAAAGTAGCCGGGAAGTACACTTCCTGGCACAATTCCGCAAAGTCCGGGAATATCGGGAAGCTTGTCGGTCTCCGAAGAAAGGGCAATATCACACGTACTCGTCCCGATAATCTTGACCAGGGCGCCTTCAGCAATGCCGGCTCCGACTGCCCCGAGATGGGCATCGAAAGCCCCTGTCGCAACGGGGATTCCTTCCGGGAGCCCGGTTTTGCGGGCCCATTCTTTGGTCAGACCGCCGACGGCGTGATCGACCGTGCGTGCCTGGAAGGTCAGACGGGAACGAAGCACTGCGAGCGCAGGATCCAATCTCTCCAAAAACTCTTTGTCCGGATATCCCCCCCATTCCAGATTATACATCGCCTTGTGTCCCGAAGCGCAAATCCCGATGCTGAGCGTATCAGGATTTTCGGTGCCGGTGAGCATGGCGGGAATCCAATCGGCAATCTCCACCCAGAGGAATGCTTGTTCGGCGACTTTCGGGGAGGAACGAATGCAATGAAGAATCTTGCTGAAATACCATTCGCTGGAATAGACTCCGCCGCATTTTGCCAGATAGTGCGGGCGCAATGTTGCGGCCAGCGCCGTGATCTCCTCCGCTTCAGCCACGCCTGTGTGGTCTTTCCAGAGCCACGCCATGGCATCCGGATTCTTCGAGAGTTCCTTCCGCAACGCGAGCGGACGGCCCTGACGATCGACCGGCATGGGTGTACTCCCCGTCGTGTCAACGCCGATTCCAATCACCTGTTCCGGACGAAATCCCCGGACCGTTTTCCTGGCGTTGGCCAGGGCTTTACGAATGCTCTGCCCGGCTCCTTTGGTATAATCAGCCGGATGTTGGCGCGCGAGGTTCGGATCACGGGAGAGGATGACTCCATGATCTCCATGTTCATACTCCCAAACTGCGGTCCCCACTTCTTTGCCGTTTCCAACGTCCACGACAAGAGCGCGAACCGAATTGGTCCCGAAGTCGAGTCCGATCGAATATCGTTTTGTCATCGTCTTAGTCAAACTTGCTGTTTACTTGGCGGATTGCCGGTTATGTTGTTTTTGTATATCCTCGATGTCGTCTCAGCACGAACAGAGTAGATGTGGTCTCAAAAATCGCCTTATGTCGTTCCAGCAGATTCCTGGCGGGAATCTCTCCTGAAGATTCCCACCCGACAAATGTTTTATGTCGGGGCGGGAATGACTCTGGTGGAGTTCCTGAGAAGGCTTGTAGAAGCGGTCTCAAAAACAGGTAGCAACGTCATTGCGAGCGTTTTGTGCGAAGCAATCTATACAAAGCCAGGTTTATCTCGCTGTTAAGATTGCTTCGTCGTCCCGATATAAAGCATCGGGACTTCTCGCAATGACTCGGTAAGGGTTTTTGAGACCATTCTAGTCTTTATTCCTATACAACCCTTCGTGACACTTCGTGTCCTTCGTGGATGATTTATCTTCTCTCAGCATCCGAGGCTATCCCGTGACACTTCCCTGGGTTCCGTC
>JBBEBV010000154.1:0-5074 GCA_040882165.1 Bacteroidota bacterium | reverse complement strand
TCCCGGACTTCGTTGACGGCCAAATAGATCCAACTCTTGGGGAGGAAATTATAGGAGAAGAGGAAGCCGAGGATCACCTGCTCGAATTGCTTCGTGGAACGGACGTAGACATTATCGACATAGAGCCTGGCATTAAGGTTGTTGACCGGAGTGACGGAGATGAACGGACGGGCGTTGTACGTGATATCCTCGACCGCCCCTTCAGGATTCCCCTCGATGAACGCATTCAGCGAAGTCCCCACCTCCATCACCTGAGCTGCCCTCCAATTGAACGACGCTCCCCCCCAGGAATAGAAAGCCAGGTAATCACGGGCAAAATTGTAAGTCCGTGAATACCCTCCCCACACATTCGCACTCCACTTCGCCGAAGTATTGAACCATGAGGAGAGGTTCAGTTCGTAGGAGTTAAATTCCTTGTTCGAATCCTTGGATCGCCCCACAACGGTCGTGATTTCATACCCCCAATTGCTCCGGAACTGCATGTTGAATCCGAGAACCGCGGAACGGTCCGTATACGAGTCGATTTTCTCATAGTTCAGCGAAGGACCGAAGTAGAGCAACATCTCGCGAATCGCCCCTTCCTCAAAATACCACCGTGGACCGGTGATCGCCGTCAGTTCTCCGGTCCCGCGCCATGGAACAAACCCGACCTGGTTGATATCGAAATCTTGACCGATGTACCGCCCTCGTGCCAGGGTGATCCACTGCTCTGAAAACATGGTGAATCCTGCCGAGCCGCCAAAATCTCCCTTGTCGTTCACGAACGACCGCGCGACCTGGTAGGCAAGCTGCCACGTCGATCCTCGGAAGGCACCGTCGACATCGAGTACGCCGTAATCGTTCGTCGGCGTGTGCTTTCCGACGAACAGAATTCCGATACTGGAATTTTCAAAGATCTGTTTCTTCACGCGAGCCGAGGCAAAATACGCCCTCTCCTCGCGTTGCGCCACGCCATCGAGCGTATAGTCCTCTTCCCCCGTCATGGCGAGGAACCCGCCGTACTCCCAATCGTCGATGCGGCCGAATGCTTTTGTGCCGAACAGGAGCGGGACCTCCGCGCCGTTGGGGAGCTTCTTGCCAATCCGCCGCGGGTAAAACAATTCGAGAGGTCTGTAAAACCCGGTATTGCGCTGACGACCAGAGGGCATGAAGATCTCATTCCCCTCAGTAAAGAAAGGCCGTCGCTCGTCGAAGTACGACTCGTAGCGTGATATGTTGAAATTGAACGGATCCGCTTCGATCTGCGCGAAGTCAGGGTTGGCTGTCAGCAGGAAGGTCAGTATCTGGGATGGATTGTAGAAGATGTCGATCCCCGCGTTTGGCGTAACGTCGTACGACCGGTCGCCGAGATACGTTGCCTTGGAGACGGCGACGGGATAGACCTCGAGGTTCAATCCTTTGACGGAAGGTTTGAACTCCTCGAACAGAAGCGTTCCAAACTTCGAGATGCGCTGTCCTTCATTGGCTTCATAGGCGCACCAATAGATGTCCTCCGTCGCCACCGGCATCCACCGGTCGAAATCCATCCCCCATTGGGTCAGCCGCTCATCATACTGTATCGACTTGTACGGGATCTCCATTTCAACGACGAATCCCCAATCGTACACCTTCGAACGCGCGAACCAGATCCCATCCCAATTATAATCGCGGTTGCGCGCGTCGTCCAGGAGCCGTGAATCGCTCCGGACTCCCCCTGCACTGACGGCAAATTTATAGGCCGTCCGTTTATCTCCAAACGTATCGATCATGAACGAAACTACATCCCCGGCAAAATCATCGAGCTTGCCGGTATTATCCTGGATATTCGCCCTGTCTTCATAGCACACCATCAAACAGTACAGATTCTCCTCCGTTGTCAATACCTTTGCGACGGTTTTTCGCGAGGGGTCCTTTCCGGCATACGGCTGAAGTTGAACAAAATCGGAAACGGAGTCCGCATCACTCCACGCTGCGTCGATAACGCCGTCAACAATAATGGGAGAGAGGGTCTCTTTCAGGGTCAGGACTTTGGAGGGGGATTGTGCAACAACGGAGAGGGGAACCGCCAGCAGAATAATGGCTGTGACAAGTTTCATACCGATTCCTCGGCCAAGATGGGTGGGAGACTATTAGACTCTTCATAGACGGAAAAGGCTGCCAGAGGTTGCACATGGGAAGGCACTTTCACCCCTTCCTGATGGCATCGTATCGGGAAATGACAGCGACTCATCGCAAAAATGAGTGCTATGAAAGGCTGATACCCTGATTCCTTCGCCGCACTCAGGATAAACTCCCCAAGAGTGCAAGAGTTTGACCCCCATCGTAAAACAAAGAAAAACCCGGATTCGTTGTGCACAAATCCGGGTTTTTTGCCACTTCCGCTGCTCCCTGAATTGTAGGTCGGGTCTCCAGACCGCCGGAGGCCTACAACTCTATCACGCAAAGCGTGATTCAACTTGGAACTCCGATACTCAAACACAGATCTCGCTGTGGACGGGACTGGAGTCCCGTCCTGCAGAGGGGCAAAGACATCAATACTTCACGCTGCAGCCGTACGGTTTCGAAGTTGTTGTGCCGACAGCTTTGCCGGCCATCAGCTCATCCAGCGCAGCGTCGACATAGTTTACTCTTTCCGATTTATTGCCGCGCGGATCGTTATCAATCCCCCCGTTATAGACCAATACTCCCTTGGCATCGATGATATACATATGGGGTGTCGTCTTTGCATCGAACATTTTTCCAACAGTCCCGTCCTCATCCATCAGCATCGCGTCATGATCAGCCTTCCACTCTTTATATTTAGCCGCCAGGGCGCTCGGCTCGAGATAATCCTGGTGGGGCTTGCTTGTCGAATTCACGCTCAGCCAGACCACTTTGTCGGTGTACTTCTTCTGGACCTTCGTCATGATCTCGTCGCGGTAGAGGCGTTGCACGAACGGACAGTTGGGGTTGGTCCATTCCAACACGACCACCTTGCCTTTGAAATCTGCGAGGCTGACGGTGTTGCCATTGAGATCGGTGAGCGAGAATGCAGGCGCCGCTTTACCCACTTCCGCCGCCGGTTCGTTGGCGATCGGTCCAAACGCGCCGAACACGAACACAAGACCAGTCGCGACAGCGAGAAGAATCGCCGTGGTGAGAAATGATCTGCTCTTCATAATGAACCCTCCTGAGGTTGTGTGAAAGGAAAAAGGACAATAGTCACATTACTGGCAAAACCACCATACACTCGTACGCCTTGCCTCGGGTGATTAACAATCCCTTGATCGTTGAAATCGTTTCCCCTTCCGTATAAGGGGCGATTTCAAAGGAAACCGTGTTTTGCTTCACCGTAATCGACTTGTGATCGATCGCAGCATTGTCGAGGCCAAGGGGATAAAAGTCGGTAACGTACTCTGCACCGTCACCCCGAACCGTGAATGAAACCTTTCGCTTTCCTCCCCCACCCTCCACGGTTGGCTTCGAAATCTGAAGGGAAACTGAACTCAGAGGCCCGGGAAGGAGATTGCGCCATTTCTTCAGGAGCCGTCCATTCGCTGCAAGGGTTGTTCCCTGGAGTGTCGCAGGAGCCAACACCACCTCAGCCCGGCCTCGGACACAACTTTCCTTGCAGACGAGCCAATCGAGGTTCGCGCGAAGAGCGGGAACCGATGCCGCCGGCGTTCCCGGCGGACGAATATCTGCAAACAGCACCAGCTCGTTCTTGTATCCGTATGCGATCAGATCGTCGTAGACGAACTTTGACGGCGTTGGAAACTGAAGCTCTCCCGCAGTATATCCGTCGGGCAGGGACCAAGTTACCTCAACGGGCAAACCCGCATCACCGGGATTCTTCCAATAGAGATACCACCCCGGCTCCATGGTGAACTTCAGACCGATAAGGAATGGCTTCGTAAAATCGTCTGACGCTGTCAGAAGTTCGGCGCGCACAACTTGTTTTCCGTTCACCATCTGCCCCTCGAGCCGTCCGGAAGAGGGGCTGAGAAGAAACACGGTGAGCAGGGCTGTAGACCAATAAGAGAGCGTCGACCGAATTTGCACGTTGCAGAAGCCTCCAGCATTCAAGGAAGAGACTATACCAACGCCTGAGCGTTTTCAAGGGTTCCTGCGCGACAAACATATATAGAGTATAGAACGAACTAACGGAAAAAAGGTTGTTCCAAAATACTCATTTCTGCGGGAAGGAAAAACAAAAACGGGACAAAGCGTCAAAAACCAGCGACCAAATCCCTAAGAAAAATGAAAAAAAGGGGGGCCGGCCCGCGGAGTGGTCGGATCGTTGTTCAACCGTTGCAGCAGGAGGCGACAAATCTCCGTAAGCGTCAATCCCCCGTCGTCGAAGAGAGCTTGGGGGGAGTGGCATTCATGAAGAACAGAGATTAGAGGTCAGAGATCAGTGGCGTTTGCCGGCTGACTGCGGTCGTTCTCACTTCCTCCGTGTTCATCTCTGTGTCATCGATGGGAGGCTCCAGCTTCACCAATACTCTCATCCGCTCCCGGTCGGTCGACGCTGATGTCCCGAAGCTCCTCCTCTCGCCCTGAACTGCCACTATTCATGTGTATCACTATGACATTTGTGAGTCATTGTGATACTCACTGAGTTGTGTTCGGTTTTACGTGTTGATTTGAGTAATTAACCGGACAAACACAAACGTGTCTCAACCTGGCACAATCCAGCCATGCGCGAGAAACCGAAATAAGGCTGCAATTAAGGGGAAATCAACGAGAATAAATGCTGAGATAACTGGCATAAGTATTGAGTAAGCAGTAGGAGATAATTGAATCCAACTCATATGGCAACGCACTTTGGCCATCTGAGAGGTTGGACATCCTCCACCTGGGCTGGCCATTCTCATAACTTGCCTATGCAGACCCTTGAATCGCACAAACAAGCGGAATTCTCGACGTTCGTTTCCCCTGAATTGCGCACGCCACTCGCATCTATCCTCGGGTATGCCGAGGTGGTGTTGACGGATCCGAAATTTTCCGCCGAGGGCAGAGAACGCTATGCGCAGATCATCCTTCAGGAAGGCTGGCGTCTTTCGCATATTTGCCCTTCTTGCCCCAAGAGGCTCCAACGGTCTGGAACGAACTC
>JBBEBV010000153.1:0-5136 GCA_040882165.1 Bacteroidota bacterium | reverse complement strand
GGCGGGATCCGCAAATTGACGATTCTCTGATCCCGCCAAACATCGGCGGGATCCTCAAATTGACATACGAGTTAGTTCGCTCCGCTCTCTAACTCGTGTCAATTTGGGAGTTCGCTACGCTCACTAACTCGTGTCAATTTGGGAGCTACGGGTTTCCTGGAGCAGTAAAAGATAAGCAACAATGCGAGAGAAGGCAAGGAGTTGTTGCGCTCCCTATTCAAGGACGATAATCGACCCATATGGGGCTGGACCAGGCGAGCGTCCCGTCCTTGCAGACTACTCTCAGGTAGTAATAATGTCGCCCCGGCTCGATCGTGTCATCGATGACTCCCGTGTACCGCGCCATGCGCATATCGACGGGCCCGGAAATGAAGCGCTCCTTGTTATCCCTGATAATGGTCGCGTAGAGGAGTTTGTCGGATCGTGCTTCGAAAGAGATGACCGGTCTCGACGTTGCACGGATCTCGCTCCCCATGGGGGCATCATTGATGGAGAATTCAAGATACAGCTTCTCCCCTGCGGTGGCGTAATTTCGCCGGTTCTTCAACGCGTCCCACACATTCTCGCGGGTCAACGAGCTCTCCAACAGGACAGCGGTCAACCCGCCTTTGTACGGATCTTCACGCCAGCCTTCGTGCGCGTGGTAATAGAGTCCGTGCGAATCGGTCCCCCCGACAAAACCGAGCACGGCCCCCCTGGCAAGGCCATCCTGTGCAAATGTTCCGGGCATGCCCCCCCGATGTGGAATCGGCATGTTGCCCATATACTCGTTCGCCCCATGGATCGATATGATCTCGTAGTTCGTCTGTATTTCGGGATCGTGGTCCTCCCAGGTCATTCCACCCCAGGCAGGATGGTGGGGAAAGGCGATCGCGTTCGCGTCGTGCAACGTTTTAAACAGGCTTTCCGGATCGTGGGCTTGTTGTCCCTTGTGACTGAAGAAAGGGCTTTCCTCACCCCCCCGGAAGTACACATTCTTGTGCCCGATACGGTTGGCACTGTCCTGTCTTCCGCTCCAGGTCGAGTGCGTCCATTCGTACCCGTTGAGTGTGACAAACTGACCAGGTTTGTTGTAGATTTCGTTCAGCGCTTTCAGGTACGCCCATTCGCCGGGGGAGAAATGGTTGTCACCGGACCGCAACGCATCGTGATCCGTGATCGCGATGAAATCGCGTTGGTAGACGTGCCGGTACAGCGTGAAGACATCGTCGAAACTCCCGGATCCGTCCGAATAAGCCGTATGCACATGGATGTCGCCATAATAGACCGTGTATCTTCCGTTACTCGTCGGTCCCCGATCTCCCTTGGCTTCGACCTGTTTCAGGGCGGGAGCAAAGGTCGTCTTCCCGACCTTTCTAAGCCGCAGGGGTTTGTGCGACGATCCGATCCGCTCGAGTTTCTGGAGCGTGATCGATTTCCGGTCCCTCCGGGCCATCCACAATTCCCTGTCTGAAACCCAGACACTCTGCACATACAGGCCTCTCAGGCCCCATGATGGCTCGTCAAGATCCCAATTCGGATGCCAAGTGCCTCCCTCGTAGACGGTCGCGTCAAAGACGTGATCATGCCGCGTGAAAAGATACAACCGTCCGAAACGATCGAACGTGATCGTCGGAAATTCAAATGATTGTGTCTCACTCTGGCTTGTCAAATCAACCCCCGGCATGCCTTCAAGCGGTTCGTACCACGTTTGTCCATCGAATGCCCTGATCATCGTGTATCGAATGATTCCCCAATCATCAATTCCTCTCCGGTTTGTCGCCCATGCAACCCAGAGCTTTCCATCATGCCAGGCAAGCGACGCTTTGCTATCCATGGCAGGGTGGTGCGTCACTCTCACCGGAGACCGCAGTGCACCGTTCTTGAACTGCCGGATGTAGACGTCGGCATTGGCACCGTGTGTGTGATCCCACCCAAACCATATGCTCCCATCGGGAGACTCTACCAGCGACGGGCGATAGGCATATCCCTCCCGGTCCTCAATCATCAGTTCTTCGCTCCAGCTTTCACCTTCGAAGTACTTTGCAACAATTTGCATGCCGAGTTCCTTCGATCCTCGTTCCCACACGACCCATACGCGACTGCCGGATCCCGCCAGAATCTGGGGACGAAAGTCGTAGGCCTCATTCGTCGTCAGTCGCATCTCCTCACCCAGTTTCCCCTCTTTGAAGGTTCGGGCGTAGATCTCCCAATCACCGTTCCGACGAGCGGACCAGACGACCCAGGCCGTCCCGTTCCCATCGACGGCAATCCGGGATGCGTACTCTTCGCCTGTCCCCGAGCTCACCCGAACGGGCTCCGTCCATACAAGGTCTTCCGCAAACCGGAGAGAAGGCCGTCCCGTGACGCTGCTGGTGTCCATGATCGTCGGATTGGTTTTCGCATTCAAAACGGACGTAAGGTAGATCCCCTCCTTTCCATCCGGGCCTGTATAGTCGTATGAAAGGTACAGAACTCCCCTCGCATCCGCTGCGATCGATGGATACTCCAGTTTTCCCAATTCCTCCGGCTGGTACTGCGGAAGAAAATAAGATTGGGAAGTCAGCACATCCTTTGGAGGGCGCTGTCCCGGTTCCTGCGGTGATTGCGCCAGCAAGCTTGGCAGCGAGGAAGAAACCGGGAAGAAACAGGCGACGGCCACAAAAAAGGCAACTCTGGTTTTCATGAGGGACTCCAGGTTTATGAGATAAAGATCAATTCGACGCGGATGGAGGGCTGATGCGCTCCAACACTCCCATAACCCGTGCGAACACACGTTCATGGGTAATGCCTGTCATGCACTCGAACGTCTTGATGGGACAGCGGTCGCCCCCATGGCTCGAGCACGGTCTGCACCGAAGATTGCGGATCTCCACAACAGAATCCAACCGGCCCATCGGGGCAAACCCGAATTCGGGGACGGTCGCGCCGAAAACCGCAACCACCGGGGTTCCCACACCGACAGCAAGGTGCATGGGAGCGCTGTCGTTCGCCACCAGGAGCTTGCAGCGTCGGAGCAATTCTGCTGATTGCAGGAGGGACAATTTCCCGGCAGTGTTGTGGATTTTCATCGAACCGCTGAGCGCACATACCTCGGAACAAAGCTCCCGATCCTCCATCCCCCCGACAAGAAGAATTTCGTACCCCTCGTCATCCAGGTTCACCGCAAGCGAGCCAAAACGCTCCTTCAGCCATCGTTTCGTATTCCAGACCGTTCCCGGGGCAAGGGCAATAAGCCGTTGAACGTTACCAATCTCCAGTTCCAAGAGCAATTTGTCGACTACCCTGGCATCCTCACCGGAAGGATAGAGTCGCGGAAGCGTCATGGGGTGGTCTTTGATTCCAATACCTTCCAGAAGCGTCAGGTTGCGGTCAATCTCATGGAGATCCTTTCCATACCGAACGGACTTCGTGAAAAGAAACCTACCGGCGCTCCGGTCAAAACCAATCCTCAACGGTATGCGGGCCAACCATGAAGCCAGAGCACTCCGGAGCGATCGATGCGGGACAAAAGCAAGGTCATAGCGTCGTCCGCGAAGCATCCGTGCCATCTTCCGCAATCCGGCAAAACCTTTATCCTTCCCCCTCTTATCGAACGGAATCGCCTCGTGGATATCCGGATGATCCTTGAAAAGGTCTTGAGCGCGGGGCGTTACAAGTATGTCGATGTTGGCATGGGGGAAGTACTCCTTCAGTCCCCGGACCAGTGGCAACGTGAGGATGGCATCGCCGATGAACGCAGTCTGAATGACCAGGATGTTCCCGATCGTCCTCATCCCTTCACTCTCCCTTCCGCCGGTTCCGCCTTCGGTGTCACATGTTTCCACCGCCTGTGCATCCACATCCACTGGTCGGGATTCGCCCGAATCGCGTCTTCGGTAGCTTTGACATGGCGCTTTGTCAATTCAACGATATTCTCTTCCGAATAGTCGGCCAGATCGTCAGTCCGGATCTGAACGAAGCGCCCTTTGTAGGATCCATTGGTCTGGCGGGCGGGAAACGTGACGAGGAGTGGCGCTCCCATCTTCAAACTGAACACGGCAGGACCCTGGTGGGTCGGGACGGGTCGACCAAAAAAATCTATCTGGATGCTTTCCTTCGGGGCAGTTTGATCCGGGAGAATTCCCACAGCTTTCCCCTGCTCAACAGCGCGAATAATGTCCCGGACGGAAATCCCCATGGGAATCAGAACGTTCCCAAATCGGGTCCTGCTTTTTGCGATCGAGGCATTCACGAGTTTGTTCGACTGGGTTTTCGCTATCACGTTCAGCGGCATCCCTGCGTAGACGGAAAATGCCAGCGCCGTCAGCTCCCAGTTCCCGAAATGAGCCGCGACCACAATGACTCCCTTCCCCCGCGCAAGGAGATCGTGAATCAGCTCCGGGTTTTCATACACAAACAGAGACCGTAGTGAAGTTTCCGTCAGCCGTGGAAACCAGAGCAATTCAAAAAAAGCCGTACCGACCGAACGGAATGAGTCGCGCGCGATTCGATCGAGTTCTTCAGCAGACTTTCCCGGAAAAGCATAGCCGAGGTTTTCCAGCGTCACTGCCTTACGGAGTCCGAACGTTCCGTACATGAGCTCCCCCAACGCCGCCCCTGTCCTTTGGACGACACGAAGAGGAAGAAGTTGTACGATCCCTGACGCTACCTTAAACGCCAGATATTCCACAACATGGGTGAGAGTCATAAATCCTGAACTGAGTTTCTCTTCCGATGGAGGATTTACTCCCCCATCACCTTCACGATGACCCGTTTTTTTCTCTGGCCGTCAAACTCGGCATAGTACACCTGTTGCCAGGGGCCGAAGTCGAGCTTTCCCTCCGTCACGGGGATCACTACCTCATGATGCATCAGGAGACTCTTGAGATGAGCGTCGCCGTTCGTCTCACCGGTCCGATGGTGATGGTACTTCGCGTTGAACGGTGCCAGCGTTTCAAGCCAACCGTCGATATCCTCCAGAAGACCCTGCTCCGCGTCGTTGACATAGACGGAGGCGGTGATATGCATGGCGGAAACGAGGATCATGCCTTCCTTGATCCCGCTTTTGTGAAGGATGCTCTCCACTTCCCCCGTGATGTTGACATACTCCCGATGTTTCTTGGTATTAAACCAGAGGTACTCCGTATGGAATTTCATCGGTGTCGATCCTTTCGA
>JBBEBV010000152.1:0-5141 GCA_040882165.1 Bacteroidota bacterium | reverse complement strand
ACCCTTGACAGCATTGCCTGATTTCGACTATTTGCGATTTTGTTAGGAAACTCTCGGATTCTGTAAATCTATTAGATTCAAGTGCTTATAAGGTGGGATACATGGGTTTTTCCGGGTTTTCTCCATTGACATTTTTTTTTAACGGCAACTCAGGAAATCAGCACTGAGATGGATTTTTCGATTACTGATTGAACGCAGACTCATCACAGATCATCTTCATAAGAAGGCAGGATTGATTTTTTTTGTCATTTCCAAGTCTATGGGCTTCCAATCGTACCTCCCGAATAGCATCTTGTCCCTCTTCGCATCACAAGTAGTAACAAGTTATCCACATCCGACTAATGCAGGATAACAACGTAAGCCCATTCATCGGAAGAATCCTCTTACTTATCCACACCTTACAGTTTCACAACGTAGAGTTTACAATTTCTTCTTCATGTACTACTTGTGTTTTTGTACTTTCTTCGGTAGACTTTCACCGCGCGAGTCACAGAAAATTTGAAATAGTGACACGTTTTTTGGACCACCACCCCACTTATAACTGTTGTCTTTTTCACTTAACCCTTTTCATTCTGGAGGTCGTATGAACCATGTCAAAATGAGATGGTTTCTCTTCTTGTTGTGCATCGTGGTGCTCGTTCCGCTGACTGCGCTATCGCAGGGCGTAACGACCGCGGCGATCAGCGGAGTCACACTCAGCAGCGCGGGAGAAGTTCTTCCTGGAGCAAACGTCATCGCCCTGCATGTTCCGTCCGGAACCAATTACGGTGCGAGCAGTCGGGCCGATGGTCGGTACACAATCCCAGGTATGAGGGTCGGCGGTCCGTATACCGTCACAGTCTCTTACGTGGGTTATGAAAGCCAGGCGAGAGAGAATATTTATCTGAGCCTCGGTATTACCACAAATGTCGATTTCACTATGCGCGACGTTGCCATCACAACAGACGTTGTGACCGTTACCGGCGAGCGTGACGCAGTGTTCAGCGCCGAACGCACGGGAGCTGCAACGTCCGTTGGTACGGAGATGATCCAGAGACTTCCGACCATCAATCGAAGAATCGAAGATCTGGCCCGTTTGACACCGCAGTACAGCCCCAACAATTTTGGTTTTTCCTTTGCCGGACAGGATAACCGTCTGAACAACATGACGGTTGACGGATCGTACTTCAACAACTCATTCGGCCTCGCCGGCCAGCCGGGAGACAGGACCGGTGTCGCGCCGATCTCGCTTGAAGCGATCGAGCAGATTCAGATCAACATCGCTCCGTTCGATGTCCGCCAGGGAAATTTTGTCGGCGCCGGCGTCAACACGGTTACAAAGAGCGGCACGAATGAATATTCCGGCTCTGCCTATTATCAGTTCCGTCATCAGGGTCTTGTGGGCACAGAAGCAGGAAACTTCATGTACAACCCCGGTACATTCAAATATAATCTTCTCGGCGCCCGGGTGAGCGGCCCCGTCATTCCGAACAAACTGTTTTTCTTTACCAGTTTTGAAAACGAAGGAACCATCCAGCCCGGAACAACGTACAGGGCAAACAAAGGCGGCGAGCCTGTCGGCGGAAACATAACGAGAGTCCTGGAATCTGACCTGACTGGACTCAGTTCTTACCTCAGATCCAACTTCGGATATGAAACCGGCCCCTTCCAGGGATATGATCATGAGATCCCGGCCACACGGTTCCTCATCCGATTCGACTATAACTACGACGACAACAACAAGTTCAGCCTTCGCTACACGCATCTCGATTCTGAGACCGACGTCCTTGCCTCGAACTCTTCCTCTCTTGGATTCGGCACCCGACGAAGCACGACGAATGCGCTGAACTTCCAGAATACCAACTACATCATTCTGGAGAATATCCGATCCATCGTCGGTGAGTGGAATTCCCGCATTGCGGACAACATGTCGAACAACCTTCTTGTCGGATACACCTTCCAGGATGAAAGCCGTGATTCCCGCGGTGAATTCTTCCCAATGGTTGACATTCTCAATTCATCCGCCGATCAGACGGTGTACACAACGTTTGGTTTTGAGCCGTTTACACCGAGCAACGAACTCCGATACAGCAGCATCCAGCTTCAGAACAATTTCACGATCTATGGTGCGGAGCACGATCTGACATTCGGCGCAAGCCTGGAACTCTACGAATCAGAGAACGTGTTTTTCCCCGGATCCCAGAGTGCGTATGTATACTACTCACTGGCCGATTTTTATGCTGACGCCAATGATTATCTGGCAAATCCAACCCGGACAAACACTCCCGCCGGTATCAATCTGCGACGGTTCCAAGTCCGTTGGTCAAACATACCCGGCCAGGAGAAGCCGATTCAGCCCTTGAAAGTCACATACGGCGGTGTCTATGCGCAGGATGAATGGCAGGTCAACAAGGATCTGCGTGTTACCGCTGGCATTCGGTTTGATATTCCCTTCTTCGGGGACACCGGATTCAAGAACGATTCTGCCGATGTCCGCACATTCCGGGATGAAAACGGCGCCTCAGTGAAGTACGAAACAAAGAAGCTGCCGGATCCGAGCATTCTCTTTTCACCAAGGGTCGGCTTCAATTGGGACGTCATGGGTGATCGCAGCACGCAGGTCCGCGGCGGAACAGGAATCTTCACCGGCAGGCCGGCCTACGTCTGGATTTCGAACCAGATCGGAAATACCGGGGTGCTCACTGGATTTGAAGCTCTGAATGACAACCCGACCGGAACTCGCCTCACCAACAGACCCTTCCATCCGGATCCGGATCATTACAAGCCTACGAGCGTCACCGGTGCGCCGGCATCAAGCTACGAACTCGCATTGACGGATCCGGACTTCAAGTTCCCCCAGTTATGGAGAACCAACGTGGCCGTGGATCAGAAGCTCCCGTACGGATTGGTTGGAACGGCTGAGTTCATGTATAACAAGGATGTCAACGGCGTTTATTATATCAATGCAAACCTTGCCCCGGCAAATACGGCCTTCACCGGCGTTGATGGTCGGTCGAGATGGACGGTTTCCAACCGCATCCACGCGAATATCTCCAATGCAGTTGTCTTAAAGAACCAGAGCGTCGGAAGTTCTTGGAACATCGCGGGTAGTCTGGAACTGCCGTTCCGAGACGGCCTCTTTGCCAAGATGGGTTATAGCTACGGAGAGGCGAAGAACACGGTCGATCCCGGATCTATTGCTTTCGGATCCTGGAATAACAATCAGCACTCCGGCAATCCGAACAACCCCGGCGTTGGATTCTCGGCGAACTCGCCCGGAGAGAGGTTCTTTGCAACAGCGTCCTACCGGACAGAGTATTTTGACTTCGGTGCAACCACACTCTCATTGTTCTATGAGATCCGCACGCAGGGCAATGCGAGCTACGTCTTTGGAGCAGACGCAAACGGCGATGGAGGCTCAAGCAACGACCTGATCTATATCCCGCGCAACACCTCCGAAATGAACTTCGAAGCGTACGGAGCGTTCTCGGCCGCACAACAGGCAGCCGCATGGGAAGCCTTCATTCAGCAAGATCCCTATCTGAGTGAGAACCGCGGAGAGTATGCGACACGTAACGGTGTGTTTCTGCCGAAAGTTGACCGGTTGGATCTGAGTCTCAACCAGGAAGTGTTCACGGAATGGATGGGGAAGACGAACAGCCTTCAGTTCCGCCTCGACATTCTCAACTTCCTGAACCTCCTGAGCAAGAACCTTGGGGGCGGCACACGGATGGTAACAACCTCCCCGCTCACCAACCCGACCGCCGATGGGACGGGGGCAATACGGTATCGATTGAGAAGCATCAATGGTCAGCTGATCACAAAATCTTTCGAGCCGACCGCTGATATCTTCGACGTTTACCGGATCATGTTTAGCCTGCGGTACACGTTCAACTGATCCTCAGGCAGTGCAAGTAAAAAAGCCCCGTCGGGAATTCCCGGCGGGGCTTTTTTTATTGCGGATTTCGGATTGGGAGAAACCATGCCTCTCGCGTCACCGCCCGCCTGACCGACGAATGGGCCGACACAGTCGGGCAGGTAAACGGTGACGCCCGCCCGAACCCGCCAGAAAGATGGCGCCCGCCCGAACGACCGTTTGAGTTATCGCATTGTTCGGTCGGGCGGGGGCAGGCGACCGACCTTGATTTCGAGTTCGGGTCGGGCGGGCTGATCGAAAGAAGACCGGTAAACCGGTCTGTACCTATGACAAAGTGAGAATCCTTGATGATCCCCGCTTTCCACGAGCCGTCATCTTTCAGAGAATCGTGAGCCGATAACCTCATCAGAATCTGTGCGTTCCAATACCTCACGTAGCTTGCCGCTTTTGTGATGTTCCTTCTGATTCCGGATATATTCTTTGATTCCCGGAAGATCCCTTTCGCTGAATGAAAACACCCCGAACCCATCCTGCCATGAAAATCCCTTTGTGATCCCCAACTCCATGTTCAAAAAATACGATGTGCTGCCTTTTAACTTTCCAACAATGTCGCTTACTGCGAACGATGGGGGGATAGTAATCGCAACGTGCAGATGGTTCTCCGTTCCATTGACGGCATGAATAAAAGACCGATATCGTTTGGCCTTGTTTTCTAAAAAAGGGAAAACAACTTCTTCTATCCTCGGTGTGATAATCGGATTGTTCTCTTTGGTCCTCCAAATTACATGGTAATACAGTTTGTAAAACACCTGTCCCATATTGCCCCCATGATTTGTAGTATTGTGAGTGAGTTATCCCCGGATCTTTCACGCATCACCGCCCGCCTGACCGACGAATGGGCCGACACAGTCGGGCAGGTAAACGGTGACGCCCGCCCGAACCCGCCAGAAAGATGGCGCCCGCCCGAACGACCGTTTGAGTTATCGCATTGTTCGGTCGGGCGGGCTGGCCGAAAAAAGACCGGTAAACCGGCCTAAAGTACCTAACACTGACAAATTCACGATCCTTCAGGATCGTTTTTTCGGTTAGCGATACCCTTCAGGGTATCGCATGAAAAGCAGGCGAAGATCAGTTGGAAAGAAACATATCTGCAATTTCCCAGGCGTGGTGTATAAACCGTTGGTCTGAATTGACCAAGAGGGCTACAACAATGCCTTCCTTCGGATAAAGCAACAGGTTTGCCGTTCCGCCCATCGATCCGCCGGAATGTGTTATGACCGTTCGT
>JBBEBV010000151.1:0-5167 GCA_040882165.1 Bacteroidota bacterium | reverse complement strand
AGAGGAGTCTGACTTCAAGGTTGCGCCTGTCGGTTTCGAATGTCTCACCGGTCAGATAGTCTTTCAGAAAGGCAAGGATGGCACGGTTTTTCGGTTCATCCTTCTTCAGGCGGTAGTACCCCCAAAGGCCTTCCTTTTCCACGTCGACGAGCCCCGCGTGTTTAAGCAGTGTGAGATGCTTGGAGATATTGTATTGGGGAACCTTGAGCGCATCAACAATCTCACAAACGCAGAGGGGTTGCTCGGACAAGAGGAACAGGTTGAGGACTCGCAGCCGGGTCTCGTCAGCCAGCGCCTTAAAAACTTCGCCTTCCTGTATCATTTTCGGCCCTCTAGTGGATATATGCTTATATGCCCTTCTTGGCATATAAGATATACATACTTTGCCCTCTTGTCAAGGAAAATCTCTAACTTCTGATCATCCTCCTACACTTTCACCAGCTTTACCTTCGAATCATAAAAAGAGACGCTGCCTCCGACCGGATCGAGCAGACAGGTGTTCTTGAGATAATCGTCCAACCGCATCGCGGCGTTGGCGTGAACGCCGGTTGAACGGCGCGGGTCGCCTTTGATTCTCTTTCCGTTCACCACCACATCGGAGGAGCCATTCGCCCAATGGCCGTGGCCCAGCGAGAAGCCGATCACTCCCGGACGGATTCCTTCGACTACCTTCACCGTCCCGATCATCGGCTTCTTGACGCCGTTCTTCAGATCGTATACGCCTTCTGGATTTGTCTTCGACGTGAACTTCACTCTGTCACCGTCTTTGAACCCAAGTCGCCGCGCATCCACGAAGTTGACAAGAATGAAGTTCTCGGGACGAATGGCGCTGAGCCAGTAATCGACGATCGTGCGACTCTTCGTCTGCGTTACATCCCTGTACGTAATCATGTGCAGGTCGAAACCTTCTCGCTCATCATGCACTTCGTTCCCCATGACATCCGCAATGGGCACATACGTCGCAATTCCGGAATAGCGTTTCCCGGTGATTGCTGACTTGCCATGTGCCTGCTTCTCCAGGTACAGGTTGATAAGCTGACCGTATTTGTTTCTGAATCTCTCTCCGTCAAACGCCTTCTCGTAATTCTGGAATCGTCCACCTCGATTCATAACGTAGACCACTTTCCTCCACCACGGTTCTCCCACAATCCTCTTCCACTTCTGGATGTCGAACACAGTCTTTGGGAGATGGCGGCGTGATTGCTCGAACACTCCTAACTCGTCATCGTCAGCGTCGGGGACTTCATCGCCCGGCTTGTCACCAGCGGCGATATTCGCCGCCATCCGCAGGTAGAAATCTTCAGGGCGAGTGAAATCCTTTCCTTCCCCAAGCCCATTCTTGCCAAATTCCGGCAGGTTCATTTTCTCGGCGATTCCCAAAATCATCGACTCCAAAGAAATCGGAAGCTTCTCGCCGAAGACGGTTACGGTCTCCGGAACCGGCGCGACGACGGGATTGCGTACGGGCTGTGCTTTCTGAGGAATGCTCGGATGGCTGCCGTGAAATTCCCAGCGCTCAAGATACGTAAGGTCGGGGAAAATATAGTCCGCATACATCGACATCTCGCCGATCGTAATGTCATTGGCAACGTACAGGGGAATCTTGCTCACATCGGTGAGAATATCGATATTCGTCTGACCGCCGGGGAGGGCGTACGGCGCAGCGGCCATGTAGGAGAAGAGAATTTTCGTCGGATAGGGATAAGCATCCCCCATCGAAGGAATGATCTCTTCGTAGATGTCGCTGGCAAAGGGATACCACTGTCTCTTCGCAGGATAGCCGTCGAAGACGGTCGATTCTTCATACTTCGCGTCATGGCGGATAATGCTGATGCCGAAGGGGGAGATTTTGTTCCGGTGCATCTTGCCGAGCGGGAATGGATTGCCTTCCTTCGAGCCATCAATGGCATAGGTGGAGACTTTGATCAGTCCGCCCTTCCAATCGTAGTTGCCGATGAGTGCGTTGAGCGAGAAGACTGCCAGCACGTTGTAGAAACCGTTCGTGTGCTGCGAGACGCCGCGATGCGGATCGGCAACAGCCTTCTTGCCGTGCGAAGTGAACTCCCGCGCAAGCTCGATGATGTCTTCCGACTTGATGCCGCAGATCTCTGCCCACTCGTCGATCGTGCGTTGAGCGGCGGATTCATACAGAAGTTGCAAACTACTCTTGACGGCCATGCCGCCTACAGTGGTGTTGACAAGCAGGTCGCCGGTGACGGCGTTCTTCTCATCGTTGGGATCGAATGCGATCGGCTTTCCGTTCTTGAGAACGACGAACGCATCGAATGCCCACTCTTTCGCGTCTTTGGTCTGACGCGTCTCCTTGTCGGCAAGCTTGATTTCCGATGCACGCAAGAACGAGCCGTCTTCTTTCACCAGCCAGGTTCCGTTCGTCCATGATTGTTCTCCTGCTGCCACTGCCGCAGCTTTGTTTGCGCTTACGAGAAATCTGGCATCGTACTTCTTGTTCTCGATGATCCAGCGAATCATGCTCAGTGCAAACGCTCCTTCGGTGCCCGGCTTGATCGGCACCCACTTGTAGGCTTTTGAAGCGATCTTGGAAAAGCGCGGATCAACAACAGCAATTTTCACTTTCTTCTCCACGAGGTTTTTCATCAGCTTTCGTGCGTGATGCGTGGGTCCATAGCCTCCTTCAATGTAAGCCGTGCCGATTGCAAGCAAGAACTCGACATTGCTTGTGTCCGCCTGCCAGTAGAACTTCTGGCCGCCGGCAAACTTCCCTTCCACAAACTGTTCACTCATTGCTTTGCCTGTGAAGTACAGGGAGCCCTGGCAGACCGTCGTATGTCCGTGTGCGTTTGTCGAGCCGAACGACTCCTTGATAAAGCGGTTGATGTACTCCGAGCGACCGCCTTTCAACCTTCCCCACATGAACGTCACCTGATTGTTTTTCGGCCCAAAATCCGGATGGTCGGGGTCGATCAGGAGATGGAGATGCTCGGCAAATTTCTTCTTGAACTCCTCGACTGCCGCTTTCTTCTCCTCGGGAGTCTTCTTGCTGCGAATGACGTTCACTTCATCCGCCATTGCTTTCGCTACCTTCGGGTCGCGTAACGCCCATACATCCGTCAGTCCCTCGACATGTCGGTTCTCTTCGCCTTTGACGTGCTTGAAGAGTTTCCCGCCGTTGACAATTTCACCGACCGCCTGCTCGAACGGTATTGTCTTCCACTCGTTCCCGCCGCGCTTGCCATCCCGTTTGAGTACTTTGACGATACGATAGGGGTCGTAAAGCGTCTGGATGCCGGATTGACCTTTGGGACACAGAGCACCGTCGATTCTCGCCACGTCCTTAATCGGCGTGTGATATGGCAGACTCGGAACCATTGTCCACGGACTGTAAGGATTACCATCGATCTTCACCGCAACGCCGTTCAGCACCTTCACTTTGATTCCGCACCCGGTGTTGCACTGCAAACAAACGGTACTGAGGATGTTGTGTGCCTGCGCAAGCTCGTATTCCTCGGCAGGCGTCAGCGCGCCCGACTCGGACTTCGCGAACAACTCCTGCGCCCAACGGAGTTGGCTCACCAAGACGGCGCTCCCGCCAAGAAATGCCGAGCTCTTGAGAAAACTCCGTCGTGCGTTCGGCCCGCCTTCTGATTCCGTGCAAGGTTGCGCAATGTGCTGATCAACAAATTCATGTTTCATGAGCGGTTCCCCTTATGAGTGACATACCATGCAGGTGGTGTCTGGATCATCGTCAAGATAATGGATGCTGGGCTCTGCTCCGCTGTCAAGACTCAAGCGCGCGGACTTGTTGTTGCGCAAGAGGCCGGCAACCATGCCCTCCTCGTCATTCAGATCGCCAAAGTACATCGCCTGCCCCGTGCAGGTGCTGACACAGGCTGGCAGCATGCCGGCGTCGATTCTTTGCGTGCAGAAGTGACACTTGCGCGTTGTCTCGTTCGTCTCCTTTCGGTTCCACTCCTTTCCGTATTCCTTGAACGCGCGCCGCTCGTACGGCTGGACGGCCGGGGTCCCATCGGTATAGTTATTCCCTTCATCGAACCAGAGCGATTTCGGATACGGACAGGCCTTGCTCGCCGCCTCGAAAACTTCCCTGCCTTTCATTTTGGTGTAGTCAATGACGACAATGCCGTCCGATCGGCGAGACATCGATCCAGGAATGACACTATTCGCCGCCGTGACACATGGTGCGCTTTTGCATTGCATACAGTTCGTCGGCATAAAGAACCGCCGGAGTTCCGGGTACTCACCATCTTCAACCTCTGCAACCGTACGATAGGCGACACCCGGGGGGAGGTTGTTTTCTGCGATACAAGCCGCAGTGCAGGCATGACATCCGATACATTTGCGGATGTCAATGACCATGGCCCAATTTCGATCTTCCATTGGCTTCGCGAGGGCACGCTGTAAATCGTTGTGCATGGTCAGCGATTCACTTTCGTTTGACCTGATCGATTGCGCTGCGACGTTTTCAATTTCTTTGATTGCAGGCAATGCCACCGTGACCGCAACAGCTCCTGCAGCCGCCCCGCCCGTGTGTTTGAAAAAGCTTCGGCGGCTGATTTTCTTCTGAAGAATCTGCTCAGACATTGGGTTTGGCTCCTTGATCATGAAATGTCCTTCGTTCTCAGTCGGCTCCATTCCGGTCGTGCCACCTCATTTGTAAACATAAAAAAGCGTCATGCGTGCGGCCACATCGGAGTCCCTGCGTCCCGCACCTTTCGCGGAGTATGAATTGATCCAGACATTCGGCATAAGATGAACATTGGGGATCGGCATGTAGTCGAGTCCGGCAACGATGAAGTTCTCTTTGTAGCCCGCGTCCGTCCTGTTGGTATTCGGATCGAACATATCGAAACGGACGAAGCCATCCAGGGCATGAATGCCCGGAATCTGCACCCAGGCAAAGAAGGATACTCCAAACGGTTTGGTATCGGCTGGCGCCGCGCCAACATTCGCCTGCGTTTGCTGGAACGCCTCAACGCCGAGTGTAAAGCTCGATGCCTGGTAGCCTGCAAATCCTTTCAGTGTCGTCTTGTGTTTTCCGAGAGCCGCCGGTTCGTAATCAACGTAGCCTTCAAGAATGAGCTCTTTCGTTGGCTTGGCGCTGAGTGATCCATAGTATTTCTTGTACTTGTTGTTCTCGGGTTTTTGTCCCGTTCCGTTTCCCACCATT
>JBBEBV010000150.1:0-5278 GCA_040882165.1 Bacteroidota bacterium | reverse complement strand
TCCGTCCCACCACAAAAGAGGTGATGGGACACCTCCCCTTGCCAGGGGAGGAAAACAAAGAACAACACGATGATGCAGGTTTTCCCCCACACTTCTCATTTCTGATTCACCCCTTCCCTTCCAATCGTTGGGAATGCCATGGTGTTCCCATACCGAAACCGGGAAATCCGGATACCGGCATCGTTCCACAAGACCAAGCATTGCCATTCTAAAATAGTTGTCCTGCGTGGCACAGATCATGAACCTCACCTTTCGCAGGAGTGGCAATACTGCGACATTTCTTTCCTCTTGTGAGCGTTCGACATTTCTTTCCAGGTGATTGGAAACGAAACTGAACTCGTACCAAACCATACTTCAGTTCCCATCCTCCGATGCATCCCGTCGCCATCACGTGCGCATTTTCTCCAAAACCCGAAGCACTCACAATCAAACAACTATGGAGGTCTTATGCCAGACAATACTATCGTCCAGGATACCCGCACAGGTAAGAACCCGGAAGCTTCGAAGGAGATGGTTCCGCCGGATCACCTGACCATCAAGGACAGCCGGACGAACAAGGAATATCCGGTTCCCATTCAGAACGGAACGATCAAAGCGATGGATCTGCGCAAGATCAAGGTCTCGGATGACGACTTTGGCATGATGACGTACGATCCCGCCTTCATGAATACCGCCTCATGCCAGAGCAAGATCACCTTCATCGACGGCGACAAGGGGATCCTGCGCTACAGGGGCTACCCGATCGAACAGCTTGCCGAGCGGTGCACGTACCTGGAGGTCGCTTACCTCGTCATCCATGGAGAACTGCCGACGAAGACACAGCTTGCCGACTGGACCCACAACATCACGTTTCATACGCTCCTTCATGAGAACGTGAAGAAGTTCATGGACGGCTTCAACTACGACGCGCACCCGATGGGGATGCTCATCAGCACTCTCGCTGCGCTCTCCACGTTTTATCCTGAATCGAAGAACGTCCATGACGCCGCGACCAGGAAGCACCAGATCCACCGTCTTATCGGCAAGGTGCCGACCATCGCCGCGTTCGCCTACCGCCATCACCGCGGCCTGCCGTTCATCTATCCGGATAACGACCTGAGCTACCCGGCGAACTTCCTGAGCATGCTCTTCAAGATGACGGAAAAGAAGTACGAGGTGAACCCGGTCATCGAGCGCGCCCTGGATATCCTCTTCATTCTCCACGCCGATCATGAACAGAACTGCGGCACGAACGCGATGCGGAGCATCGGAAGCTCTCATGCCGATCCGTTCGTTTCCACCGCCGGCGCCGCTGCAGCCCTCTACGGCCCATTGCATGGAGGCGCGAACGAGCAGGTATTGCGCATGCTCCGTGAGATCGGCTCGAAGGACAAAGTGCCCGAGTTCGTGAAGCGGATCAAGGCCGGCGAGGGGAAACTGATGGGGTTCGGACACCGGGTCTACAAGAACTACGACCCGCGCGCGAAAATCATCAAGGAAACTGCCGACAAGGTGTTCGAGGTGACCGGCCGCAATCCGCTGTTGGAGATCGCCACGGAACTCGAGCGGATCGCGCTCCAGGACGAATACTTCATGAAGCGGAAACTGTACCCGAACGTCGATTTCTATTCCGGCATCATCTACGAAGCGCTCGGATTCCCGACGGAGGCCTTCACCGTCCTGTTCGCGATCCCGAGAACTTCCGGATGGCTCGCGCAGTGGGAGGAGATGCTGCTCGATCCAGAGCAGAAGATCGCCCGCCCGCGGCAGGTGTATAACGGGTACGATACGCGGAACTTTGTACCGATCGAAAAACGGTAGAGACTCGATCGCAAAAGTATTGCCACGAAGGCGCCCTGCCCGACTGCCTGACGTAGTCAGGCGGGCGGGCGCAGTCATGCTGGCAGGCAATCCGCAGAGACCCTGGAAGTCATCTCAACAACCCTTCCAGGGTCACTGCGAGCGTTGGAGTATGTCACTCCGATGAATCGGGGTGGGTCGTATTCGCCTCGTTTGTTGCAACTCACATCCCTTCCCCGTAGATTCCTGCAATCCGAATCTCTGTCATCCCCATCCAATTTCACAATCAAGGAGACTGTTCTCATGCGATTTCCGATATTGTTACTCTCTTTGGTTTTCGTCGCGGTCGGATCGGTCACGGCGGAGGAATCGAGGCTCCTCCGGCAACCGACGGTGAGCGCCTCCCACATCGCCTTCGTCTACGCGAATGATCTCTGGATCGTTGAGCGTGCGGGCGGCACGGCCCGGCGACTGACGACTTCGGATGGAGCGGAGACGGATCCATCGTTCTCGCCGGACGGCGCATGGATCGCCTTCTCCGGTCAGTACGACGGAAACACCGATGTGTACGTCATTCCCTCCACCGGCGGAGAGCCGAAGCGGCTGACCTATCATCCGGGGGCCGACATCGTGCGCGGGTGGACGCCGGACGGATCGGCGGTCCTTTTTGCCAGCGGACGTTCCAGCGCCCCCGTCGCCTACACCCGGCTCTGGACCATTCCGGTGACCGGGGGATTTCCGCAGCAGCTCCCCCTCCCATCGGCCCACAAGGGGTCGTACTCATCAGACGGTTCCTCGCTGGCCTATCTTCCGTTTGCCGAAGCATTCAACGTCTGGCGTCATTACCGGGGCGGGCGTACCTCCCGTGTCTGGATCGTGAATCTCAGGACCTTCGACCTTCAGACGATCCCGCGCGACAACAGCAACGAGACCGAGCCGATGTGGATCGGTGACGGGGTGTATTTCCTCTCCGACCGGAACGGTACGATGAATGTGTTTTCGTACAACACCAAATCCAAACAAGTCGCGCAGGTCACGCGGCATGCCGACTTCGACATCCGTTCGGCCTCCTCCGGGAACGGGGTGATCGTGTACGAGCAGGCGGGCTGGATCCATCTGTTGGATCCGAAATCGAACGCCACCAAGAAGGTCCCGATCACCGTCTTGGGCGATCTTCCCTGGGCCCGTGTGCAGTTCAAGAAAGCCGGTACGATGATCCGCAATTTCGAGATCTCCCCCACCGGCACGCGGGGAGTGTTCGAGGCCCGGGGGGACATCCTCACCGTCCCGGCCGAGAAAGGGGACATCCGGAACCTTACCAACAGCACCGGCGTGAACGATCGTGATCCGGCATGGTCGCCGGACGGCAAGCGCATCGCCTGGTTTTCAGATCGTGGCGGCGAATATCAACTGATGATCGGCGAGCAAACGGGGTTGCAGGAACCGAAGGCGATCCGGTTCGAGAAACCGAGTTTCTATTATAGGCCTGTCTGGTCTCCCGACTCCCGCAAACTCGCCTTCACCGACAAGCATCTCACGCTCTGGTACATCGACATCGACCGGGGGAAACCGGTAAAAGTCGATACCGACACCTACGACCACCCGCAACGCACGCTCGTGCCGGCCTGGTCACCCGACTCCAAATGGATTACGTACTCGAAACGGCTCGACAATCACATGCATGCGGTCTTCGTGTACTCCCTCGGAACGTCGAAGACGCACCAGCTCACGGATGGACTTTCGGACGCCGTTTCCCCCTCGTTTGAAAAGAGCGGTAAATATCTTCTCTTCCTTGCCGGCACGAATTTCGGTCTGAACACCGGATGGCTCGACATGACCTCGTACGACCGGCCCGTGACGCGCAGCGTCTACCTGGCCGTCCTGGCGAAAGACACGCTCTCCCCCTTTGCCCCGGAAAGCGATGAAGAAAAGGGGGAGGCGAAGGACACGGCGCAGGCCAAGTCTGCCGAGGGCAAGGAGAAGAAGCCTTCGGGCGCGGCCGCCGACGTGAAGATCGATTTTGACGGGCTCGATCAGCGCATCATCGCGGTCGAAAAAATTCCGGCGCGCAATTACCGGGACCTGACCGGAGCCGACAACGCATTCTACTACATCGAGAACATCCCCAACCAAACGGGCGCCACGCTCCACCGGTTCGACATGAAGAAGCGCGAGACGACCGCCATCCTCACCGGCGTCAACAATTACGTCCTCTCGGCCGACGGTAAGAAGCTTCTCTACGCCGCTCCGAACAACGTTTACGGAATCGTGGAAGCAGAGAAGGCCGCCAAGGTCGGGGACGGCAAGCTGAAAACGGATCAGATCGAAATCAGGGTCGACCCGCGTGCCGAATGGGCTCAGATGTACCATGAAGCATGGCGCATTAACCGCGACTTCTTCTACGACCCAACGATGCATGGCGCCGACTGGACCGCGATCAGGGCCAGGTATGAGCCATGGGTCAGGCACATCGGTCACCGGACCGATCTCTCGTACGTCCTCGCGCACATGATGGGAGAACTGGTGGTGGGGCACAGCTACATTTCGGGAGGAGATGCCCCCTCGATTCCCCCTGTGAGGGTTGGGTTGCTCGGTGCGGATTATACGATGGAAAACGGCTTCTACCGGATCAGCCGTGTCCTGAGCGGGGAAAATTGGAATCCCGAACTTCGCGCTCCGCTGACGGAGCCGGGGATCAACGTCTCCGTCGGCGACTACATCCTTGCCGTGAACGGTGTGCCGGCGCGCGCAGGGGCGAATCTCTACAGCTTCTTCGAAGCGACGGCCGGGAAGCAGACGGTGTTGCTTGTCAACAGCAGGCCCGTGGAACAGGGAGCCCGGACGGTGACCGTCGTGCCGGTGGAGAGCGAAACGGCGCTCCGCCAGCGGGCGTGGATCGAGGAAAACCGGCGCAAGGTGGAGGCACTCTCAAAGGGAACACTTGCCTACGTGTACCTCCCCAACACGGCCGGTGCGGGCTACACCAACTTCAACCGGTACTATTACATGCAGATGCACAAGAAGGGGGCGGTGATCGACGAACGGTATAATGGGGGTGGTTCGGCTGCGGATTATATGGTGGATATGATGAACCGTCCGCTCCTGAACTACTGGGCAACGAGAGACGGGAAGGATTTCCAGACCCCCACCGCGGCGATCAACGGTCCGAAAGTCATGATCATCAACGAGCACGCCGGATCGGGGGGCGATGCGCTTCCGTACTACTTCCGCGACAGGAAGATTGGTCCATTGATCGGGACGCGAACGTGGGGGGGATTGGTCGGCATTTACGATTACCCGGGGTTGATTGACGGCGGTTCTGTGACCGCACCGCGCGTCGCATTTTATAATAAACAGGGAAATTGGGAAGTGGAGAACGAGGGTGTGGGTCCGGATATTGAAGTCGAGATGCTTCCGAAGGAGAGCCGTGACGGGCGCGACCCGCAACTGGAGCGTGCGGTGCAGGAGGCGATGAAGCTTTTGGAGAACAATCCGCCTG
>JBBEBV010000149.1:0-5288 GCA_040882165.1 Bacteroidota bacterium | reverse complement strand
TCATTTCTGAGAATTTCAAACCATCTTGCCCCGACCGGTATCCTACTTCACGAAAGGTACCGGAGTCCATGGTCGTTTATAACGCCGCACCGGAGGTTGTTCTGGAGCCAGAACAGCAAAGCCCCGCGTTTCTGAACGAGACCGTTCGCCGCGCACAGCAAGGGGACCGCTCCGCGTTCGAGCAGCTCTACCGCGAGCATGCCGGACGCGTCTATGCACTCTGTGTCCGGACGTGCGGCAACCGCACACGGGCGGAGGAACTCACGCAGGATGTGTTCGTCCGGACCTGGGAAATGATCGGGTCGTTTCGCGGCGAGAGCGCCTTCTCATCGTGGCTTCACAGGCTGGCAGTGAACGTTGTGCTCTCGGACTATCGTTCAGGGACCCGACGGACGGCGCGCGTCATGACAACGGACAACCTTGAACCATACGACCGTGCGCCGGGATCACCGGACCCCGGCTCAGGTCTCGACCTGGAGGATGCGATCTCGAACCTTCCTTCCCAGGCAAGATTGGTGTTCGTGCTGCATGATATCGAGGGATATAAACATGAGGAAATCGCGGAGCACATGGGGACAGCGGTGGGGACGTGCAAAGCACAGCTCCACCGCGCCCGTAAGCTTCTGCGGGAGGCACTGGAACAATGAACTGTAACGAAGTGAAACAACTGTTAAGCGAATTTCTTGATGGGACACTTCCCTTCGAACAACGGAACCTCGTTGGGTTGCATCTCAAAGAGTGTCCGGAATGCCGGCGGGAACTGGCGGGAATTCAATCCGTGCTGAAACAAGCAGCCGAGTTGCCGGCCTCCATTGCTCCCCCGCGTGACTTGTGGGAAGGGATCGATGCGCGGTTGGGACCGCAGAAGATCCTCGCGGGACCTTATGCAACCACAAGGAAGCCACTCTACGCGGGAGAGGCAATCACTGCAACCGGAGAGGATAGAAAGGACAAAGGATCCTCTCGCCGGATCATGCGCGTCTTTGCCGCAGCGGCGGCGCTGGTTGTTGGATTGGGATCCTTCTGGATGGCGACTCAATCATCAAAACCTTCCTGGCAGGTGGCACGGCTGGAAGGGATCCCCCGCATTGGTTCGGAAGCTCTCGAAACCACCGGAACGATCCGGGTCGGTGATCAACTCGTTACAGATCAGACTTCCCGTGCAAAAATCAACGTCGGCGTTATCGGTCAGGTCAACGTGGAGCCGAACTCCCGACTTCGCCTGATCGAAGCGAAGATGACCAGCCACCGTCTCGCCCTCGATCAAGGCACCATCCACGCACGCATTTGGGCACCGCCGCGGCTGTTCTTCGTCGAGACTCCCTCGGCAACGGCAATCGACCTCGGATGTGAATATCTCCTGACCGTGGATGAGGAAGGGGGAAGTGTGCTTCACGTGACATCCGGCTGGGTGGCGTTGGAGCATGGCGGCCGCGAGTCGATCGTTCCCTCCGGAGCCTTGTGCCTCACCCGCCCGGGCCGCGGACCCGGCACGCCGTTCGAGGAGGATGCGCCGGGAAAGTTGCGGCGGGCCCTCGAGCAATTCGATTTTGAAGATGGGGGATCTTCCGCCCTGGCAACCGTGATGACCGAGGCCCGCGCGGCCGATGCCATGACGCTCTGGATCCTCGTGTTCCGTGCAGGCTTGGCAGACCGCGGAAAAGTGTACGACCGGCTTGTTGCGCTCGTTTCCGAACCGGAAGGTGTAACGCGGGAGGGTGTCCTGGACGGTGACTCCCGTATGATCGCCGCCTGGCAACGCTATCTCCACCTCGATTTCAAGGAGTGGTGGAGGGTTTGGCAATAACGATCCTGCCAGACCTGACAGGTTTCCGGGAGGCAGAAAGAACGAAACCTGTCAGGTCTTCCCCCGTTTGCTCCGCAAGGAGATTTCCTTTACATTCCCCCCTGTCACACCTCAACTCATCTCACATCCGAAGAAACGTTCCATGCCGTCACGCCCGTATGTCCTTGCTGAAACAACCTGGAAGACTGTTAAAGACACTCCCTATGAAGTCGCAATCCTTCCCTGGGGAGCAACCGAGCCTCATAATTATCACCTCCCGTATGCGACCGATGTGTTTGAATCGGACCACGTCGCAACTGAATCAGCCCGCCTCGCCTGGGAAGCGGGAGCGAAGGTGGTCGTGCTTCCCACCGTGCCCTACGGGGTCAACACCGGCCAGCTTGATCTCCGCCTCACCATCAACATGAACCCCAGTACGCAGGCAGCCCTGTTGCACGATATAGCGGATTCCCTCAACCGGCAGCAGGTCAGGAAACTCGTCATCATCAACAGTCACGGGGGGAACGACTTCAAACAGATGATCCGCGAACTGCAGGTGCAATTTCCCGACCTGTTGTTCTGCACCATCAACTGGTGGCAGATCGTCGATCAGAAGGACCACTTTGCCGAGCGGGATGACCATGCGGGAGAGATGGAAACGAGCGTCATGCTTCATATCGCCCCCGACCTCGTTCTGCCTTTGAGCGAAGCCGGCGACGGATCGGCACGACGGTTCAAGATCAGGGGTTTGCGCGAACGGTGGGCCTGGACGCCCCGCGCATGGACGGCCGTCACGAAGGATACCGGCGTCGGGAACCCGAAGCAGGGAACCCGGGAAAAGGGAAAAGGATATCTGGAGGCAGTCACGAAAGCGATCTCGGGTTTCCTTGTCGAACTCGAAGCAAGCGATCCTCATGATCTCTATGAATGAGAAACCGGATCGCGCGTTCCGCCCCTGCCTTCGGCTGAGAGTTACTTGCGACTCTCTCAGCAATGATTTTGCCACAAAAGAGCACAAAGCGTACAAAGAAAATCGTAAGAGGATTTGTGTTCTCTGTGTTCCTTGTGGCCGACAACCATAAGCGTTTTTGGACAAAAACCTGTCTCACAGAAAGGAATACTCATGATCCCATCCCGTTCATCTGCGTTTCGACTTCCGATATCATGTGTTTTCATTCTTTTGTGCACAACTGCTTCCCTCGCACAACTTTCGGAAACGGCAACGTGGAGCGTTGACGTCGCCAGCCGCTACCGGGTGGTCCCCAACATCACCTATTCGGTCGCGAACAATTTCGAGTGCAAGCTTGATGTCTATGCAACGCGCACCCCTGCGGTTCCCGTCCCGACCGTGATCTTTTTTCATGGCGGGGGATGGGTCGTCGGGAACAAGGAATCCTCCATGCTTTCGTTCCTCCCTTATCTTGAGATGGGATTTGCCGTCGTGAATGTCGAGTACCGGCTTGCGAAAGTCTCGCTTGCCCCCGCCGCGGTGGAGGATTGCCGGCTCGCGCTCCGATGGGTCTTCCTGAACGCGAAGACGTACGGGTTCGACACCACAAAGGTGATCGTCACAGGAGGATCGGCGGGAGGGCACCTCGCGCTCACCACGGGGATGCTGACCGCGGCTGCCGGATTTGATAACGTTCCGGACTGGGATACCTATGGCGGTCAACCGAAGGTTGCGGCCATTGTGAATTGGTTCGGGATCACGGACGTCAACGACCTGTTTGCCGGACCGAACACGCAGAAATATGCCCTCTCCTGGTTTGGGAGTCTCCCAAACCGAGACGACCTGGCAAAACGACTTTCCCCAATCCATATGGTCCGCAAGGATCTTCCCCCCATCTTCACCGTTCATGGCGACAAGGATCAGCTCGTGCCGTATACCCATGCCGTCCGGTTGCATGAAGCGTTGAGCAAGGCCGGGGTTCCCAATGAACTCATCACTATTCCGGGGGGAAACCACGGCGGATTCTCCCGGGAACACATGCTCAGGATTTTTTCAGGCATCCGTGCATTCCTTCAACAACATCGAATAATGCAATGACGGTTAAGCCGTTGGAGGCTTTCCTCTCCAGCCTGCGGCAACTTTCTTTCAACGATCCATGAACCGGTGCGACGTATGATCCGATGCGTCGCACTTCTTTATTTATCTCATGTGACACACTTTTTCAAAAAAATATCCGGCTACCTCAGCCTCAACCGTAACGTCGCCGTGCTGGGAGGAAGTCTCTTTGGTCTCGGACTCGGTGAAGAGTTGTGGCTGGCGTACCTCCCTCTGTACCTTACTGCCTTAGGGGCAAGCGGGTTTGCGGTTGGACTGGTCTACTCGTTCAGGGATTTCCTTGACGGACTCTATCAGTACCCCGGGGGTTGGGTGAACGACCGGTTCGGCCGCAAGCAGGCATTGATGCTGTTTACTCTCATCGCCATGGGCGGGTACGTTGTAATCGCGAGCGCCACACACTGGGGAGTCGTGTTCGCTGGAATTCTGCTTGTAATGGCCTGGAAGGCCGGAGCCTTCCCGGCGACCTTTGCCGTCATTGCGGAGGCATTACCGGCAGGCAAACGAGGGATTGCCTTCAGTGTGCAATCGATACTCGTGAGGGTCCCGCGCGTCATCGCCGCGCCGCTCGGCGGATTGATCATTGGGGGCATTGGAGTTGTTGCCGGCATAAGGGCGGCCCTGGGTGTGACGGTCCTTATCGCAATCGCCGTGTTCCTCCTTCAGCGACGCGGTTATAAGGAGCCCGCGGCGGAGGACGCGAAGTTTTCCAAAACCTCTCCCTTGAGAGTTTTTAAGGGGATGCCGGCACCGCTCAAACAACTCCTGGTTGCGGAATGCTTCATCCGTATCGGTGAGGGGATTGCCGGAGCGTTCGTTGTTCTGTATGTCATCAGCGTCCAACACTTTTCACCCGGATGGTACGGAGTGATGTACGCCCTCCAACAAGCAATCGCGATCACTCTCTATCTGCCGGCAGGAAAGCTCGCGGACGTGCAGGGACGGCGGCTGCCGGTCATCCTGACGTTCATAGCCTTCGCGATATTTCCCCTGGCGGTTTATCTTGCAGACTCCCTCCCGCTGTTGGTGCTCGCGTTTCTCATCGGCGGATTGAAGGAGTTCGGCGAGCCCGCGCGAAAATCCATCATCACCGATCTTGCCGACCCGGCACAAATGGGGCGCTCAGTGGGCGTCTACTATACGATTAGAAACCTCCTCGTTGTTCCCGCGGGCGCTCTCGGTGGTTTCCTCTGGCAGTATTCGGTTGAACTCCCTTTCCTGGTCGCGTTTGGAGTCGGACTTCTTGGGGTCCTGGTGTACATCGTGTCATCGAAGAACAATACCGTATACACATAGTGTGTCCCGGAGAGTTGTTCGCGATATTCTACTCGCACCGCCAGCCTCCTGCCACAGGCATTCTGCCTGCGGATAATCGCGTATCCTCAAAGAGAATAATGCAGCTCCGCCTCAAGCCACACACGCCTGTCCCGGGTCGAA
>JBBEBV010000148.1:2977-5330 GCA_040882165.1 Bacteroidota bacterium | reverse complement strand
CCTCTGGCAATTTCGTCCCAAGCCGGGACACGAAAGGCAGTTTGAATCCGCTTACGGCCCTGAGGGAGATTGGGCAAAGTTCTTTCGGCAGGGGAATGGATATATCGGCACAAAGCTTCTGAAAGAAAGCGGCTCCGCGTTCTATTTTACAATCGATGAATGGAGTTCGAAGGAGGCGTACGAAGTGTTTCGTTCAAAGCATGAAGCTCGTTACCGGGAGCTGGATACACAGTTCGAGTCCCTCACCGCATCGGAAACCCACCTGGGGTCATTATCTCTCCTACTGTAACGCCGCCTGGAATGAATTAACTTGCGCTCTCAAGACCTTACATTTTTGATCCAGGAGCAGAGCCCCTTCCCCTCTTAGGGGAAGGTACGGATGGGGTCTGCTTCTGCACAGACTTTTGACCCTTGTCAAATCAGACCTCACCCTTACCCTCTCCTAAGAGGAGAGGGCACCTCAGCACTCGTCAGCTTTAGCTGTCTCTCGTCAATCAGAGAGAACCCCCTCACCAATGCAGCTGTTGCCCCCCATGGCGGTTCGTCGATACGCGCTTGTAACTGTCTAAAACAAAACCCATATTCGCTCATCCACCCCTCACCACAATCTTCGGGGTTGCATGCTCCGTTCGTACCTTCGTGTTTCGTGTGCCATGCTTATGGCGGCGCTGTTCTGCGCGACCGCCCCGGCCCAGACCCCTTTCTGGCGCGCATCCAATGGACCATATGGCGGTATCGTGGACTATCTCACCGTTCATCCGAACGGGTACATTTTCGCCGCCGCGCGGAGCAACGGGATCTTCCGCTCTACGAACGCCGGCGCAAGCTGGCAGGATGTGAGCCTCGGACTCCAGGAAGTGACCGTCTGGACCTTCGCCGTTCACCCGAACGGGAATATCTTCGCGGGCTCCGATGGCGGAGGCGTGTATCGATCCACAAACCTCGGCTCGTCATGGAATAAAATCGGGAGCGGCATGGATGGCATGGCCGTCCTCTCCCTTGCCGTCGAAACGAGCGGAGTCATGTATGCAGGCACGGTAGCTAACGGGCTCTGGCGTTCCACCGATGCCGGTTCCTCCTGGCAGGTTCTTTCCACTCCCCTCAACGACAAGTTTATTTACACGCTGGCAGTCGATAAAAGTGCCGACACGGCAACGCATGGCAATATTTACGCGGGGATCCTCACGACGCCGGGGGAATTCGGTGTATATCGGTCCACTAATGGGGGGACGAGCTGGGGGGTAGATTCCAACACAATCAGCACGAGCATCCTCTCCCTGCACGTTGGCAACGATGGGACTTTGTACGCCGGTACGCAGGCAAACGGCGTATTACGATTCACGAGCGCCCTAAACTTCTGGGAAGCGCACAATGCGGGCATCACCACCGGTTCTGTGTACTTCGTCACCTCCGGACCGGCGGGAGAACTGTATGCCTGCACGAACGGGGGCGGAGTGTTCCGACGCAGGCTCGGGCCCGGGGAGCAATGGCAGCAGGTTAATACGGGATTGGAGAACCAGTTCGTTCTCTCCTTCGCCGTTTCCAGTGAAGGCACCTTGATCGCCGGGACAGGGGGAGGAGGGATTTACGAGAGCGGACTGCAAACAGTCAACTGGTCTTCCAAAAACAACGGCTTCTCGAGTCTGGACAGACCCGTCCTTCATAAAACCCCGGAGGGGCGGCTCTACACAGGCTCCTACCGCGGCGGGCTCTTTCGAAGCGACGATCATGGGGGGACATGGACTTCCGTCCATTCGATCTTTAAGAACCACGGGATCCTCTCGATCGCGTCGGGCCCGCAGGGAGATCTCTACGTTGGGACGAGCGAGATTCCCAGCGTTTTCCGCTCGAGAGACAACGGTTTGAACTGGACTCCCTTGAGTGAGGGTCTTTCGGATCCGAGCACCTATTCCATGGGCGTTACCGGCTCCGGAATCGTTTTCGCGGCATCAACGACCGGGATGAACAGGTTGGATGCGCAATCCGACAAATGGGTTCCCATTGACACGCTCAACTTTCTGTATGTCAACGACATCGTAACTATCGGCACCGCCCTCGTTCTTGTTGCCACCGAAAGCGGAGTGTACCGCTCAGCGAACGCCGGCACAACATGGACGCTGCAATTCCAGGGAATGCAAACGGCACACTTAAGCATCAAGGACCTTCTCTTTCTTCCCAACGGGACTGTCGCCGCCGCGTCGGACCTGGGTGGCGTGTATATTTCGCAGGATTCCGGAAAAACCTGGAACCATAGAGTCGGTGGATTGTCCAACCTGCGCGGCAGAGCCCTTACGGCAAACATGCAGGGAGAGTTGTTTCTCGGAACATCGGGGGGAGGCGTGTTTCGGTCCAC
>JBBEBV010000148.1:0-2877 GCA_040882165.1 Bacteroidota bacterium | reverse complement strand
GCCTTTGTCACGCTGAAGATCTTCGACGGACTCGGAAGGGAGATTGCCACGCTCATCAAGGGAGAAATGCCGGCTGCAGCGCACAGCGCTACCTTCGACCTGCACACCAACCACCTTTCTCATCTCCCCACCGGCATTTATTATTATCGCCTGACGGCGGGAGCGTTCTCCCAGTCCCGGCGGATGATCCTTCTGAAGTAACTACCGAGATAAGACGCGGGAAAAGCAGAAGAAAAACGATTTGCTCAGCTATTTATCCACGGATGGCACACCGATAAACACCGAGAAGAAAAGTCTTTTTCCTCTTCCTCCGTGTCCATCTGTGTGCCATCCGTGGTGAAACAAAATGCAACCACGATGCCTGAACTACCGGACGTCACCATCTACATAGAAAGCCTCGAGGCAAAGCTCAGGGGACAGCGGCTGGAGACGATCCGGTTCGCGAGCCCCTTCCTGCTCCGCAGTGTCTCCCCCACCCTTCAGGACCTTCAAGGAAAACAACTCCTCGGCTTCGAACGAATCGGCAAGCGGATTGTTTTTGCGTTAGAGGCAGAGTTATTTATCGTCCTTCATTTGATGATCGCCGGGAGACTGCACTGGAAGAATCCCGGGGCGAAGATCCCCGGCAAGGTCGGACTTGCGGCGTTCGATTTTTCGAACGGTTCCTTGCTGTTAACTGAGGCCGGGACGAAGAAACGGGCCTCGCTTCACTTTGTGCGGGGAGGGGAGGGATTGAAGGAATTCGACCGGGGTGGACTGGAGGTCTTCGAAGCGACGCTGGATCAATTCCGCGAGGCGCTCCTGCGTGAGAACCATACGGTGAAGCGGACATTGACCGATCCGCGGCTGTTTGGCGGTATCGGCAATGCCTATTCGGACGAGATCCTCCACCGCGCGAAGCTGTCTCCGTTGAAACAGACCAAATTATTGACAGGGGATGAAATAGAGCGTTTGTATTCTGCTACGAGGGAAACACTGCAGGAGTGGATTGACCGGTTACGAAGCGAGGTCGTGGATGGATTTCCGGAGAGGGTGACGGCTTTTCGGAAGGAGATGGCGGTGCATGGAAAGTTCGGCCAGCCATGCCCCATTTGCGGTTCGAAGGTCCAACGGATTGTCTACGCCGAAAACGAGTGTAACTACTGCGCCCGTTGCCAGACGGGAGGCAAACTCCTCTCCGACCGCTCGCTCGCCCGCCTGTTAAAAGCCGACTGGCCAAAGACGCTCGATGAGCTGGAGGCGGGGGGCTGGCGGAAGATCTAAAGGTGGCGGTGAGGAATATTACTTATATCCATTCCAAACGGCCATCGAGTGCGAGCACCTATACGCGGTCAGTAATGATGAGGTTCTCCGGCAAAGAATTTTCCATGCGCGCACCACAGGCAGACCAGCGTGCATGTCCCTGAGTCGAGTCACAGGAAACCGCCAAGCGCTAGGCGCCCTGCCGGCTTTGGTGGACATCACACGTCGTTGCTGAGAACGCCGGATTATCGAGTCCACCTCCCGCTTGGCGTCCTGACTGGGCCCGGGTGGAAAAACTTCTCCGGCGTCATCACGCCGTCCTTTTTGAACACCATCCCGTTCTTCATCACAAACTGAACGTTGCGCAACGCGTCGATATCGGTGAGCGGGTCGCCCGCCACCGCGATCAGATCGGCGTAGAAGCCCGGCTTGATCGGACCGCGCTCTTTGATGATGTCAGCGGCCTTGTAACCGTTGATCGTCATCGCGCGGAGGATGTCGGCCGGGGGGATGTCGGCCTCCTTCCAAGTTTCGAGGAAGGCGATTGTCAGGTCGCCGCGGGTCAACCACTCGCCGGTCTTCTCGTTCTTCATCCGCTCATTCCAGTAATCGAGGTCGGTCGAGAAGGTCAGCGGCACCTTCTTCTCCCAAGCGTCGCGCAGACTCGCGACTGTCCGTTTGAACGCCTGTTCGTTCCCCCGGTAAGGCATAAAAGGCGTATCGGTTCCGTTCAGAAAGATTCCTTTTAAGGCCATCTGCTGGTGGTGTTCCGGCGTCAGGGCGTTTCCGTGCGCAACCATGTGGATCCCGGCATCGATGGCGCGCTGCGCTCCATCGGCGGTCTGCACATGCCCCTCAACCTTGCAACCGCCCTTCGCGGCCTCGCTGATGGCCAGCTTGATGTCTTCAACCGAATAGCCCCACGGCTTGCAGTCAATGCACAGCTTGATCGTCTTCGCGCCGAACAGCATGTTTTCACGGATTGCGCGGACTATTTCGTCCGGGCTGTTGGCGTCAATGTACTCAGGGAAGACGATGTTGTGATATTTGTACATCTCCGGCGTAGGCCAGAACTGCCCGCCCGTGCTGCCGATCATCGGTCCTGACGGGATCACTGTGGGGCCCGGCAGCCAGCCTTGCTCGATTGCCTGCCGCAGTGCCGCATCGGCGTAGAGCGCGTTATTGCCTACGTCACGAACAACGGTGAAGCCCGAGTTGAGAAGCTGAATGCCGTTAGACGCGGCTTGGATGGCGCGCAACGGGGTCGACTCCATAATGTAGGTGAGATAGTAGTAATTGTTCTCCGGTTGCTCCTTGTAAGTTATCGCCATGTGCGTGTGCGCATCAACGAGACCGGGCAGCACCGTGAGCTTTGACAGATCAATGACCACCGCACCGGCTGGGATGGCGAGATTCGGACCGACCGCCTTGATTTTCTCGCCCTCGATGAGGATCACCTGGTTGGTAGCCGCTGCCCCGGTTTCAGGATCAATGAGCCGACCGGCCTTGATCGCTGTGATCGGCGCGGGCTGCGACTGCACCGTTGCCACGCCCACCAATAATACCAACAAAAGCAAACAGAACATTCCTGTGCGTTTCTTCATCGCTTCCTCCTTTGTATCGTGTGCCTAATGG
>JBBEBV010000147.1:0-5374 GCA_040882165.1 Bacteroidota bacterium | reverse complement strand
ATCGAATCCCGCAACCCTTCACGCACACCGAGGAGCATCTGAAACTCGTACTGATCCGGCTTTAACCCGCTGGTCTGGATCAGGGAATACGCTTCGTCGACAAGCCACTCGTCATGCGTCGCAATGCCCACGTAGCTCCCCTGGTCGAGCATGAGCCGCAGCAAACGCACGAAATTGTTCCTGACTTCATCGCTGCCCTGGAAAGCCACGGAGGCGGGCTCGATGTAGATTCCCTTGCACAACCGGAAATTTGCCTTCTCCTTCGCCAGCGATTTGACATCCTCCTCGCTCCGGCGCATATAGGCCTGCAGCACAACACCGACGTTCGAAAACCCCTCCGCCTTCAATCGCCGGTACATCGCAAGAGTATCGGACGTTGTCGTGGAGTCCTCCATATCGATCCGGACAAAATTCTTCCTCGCCGCCGCTTCCTCCACGATGGATTTGAAATTCTTATAACAGAACTCCCGATCAATTCTCAAGCCGAGCTGTGAAGGCTTGATGGAGATATTCGAGTCGAGGCCCTGGTTCCGGATTGCATCCAGGACGCGCGGCCACTCGGCGCGAAGAGCTTCCGCCGCCGGTCTCTCGAACACATCTTCTCCCAGGATATCGAGGGTGGCCATCATCCCTTTGCTGTTGTGCTCCTTGATGACGCGGACAGCCTCGGCAAGAGTGGTACCTGCGATATAGCGTTTGGAAAATTTACCGACGATGAATTTTGGAACAAGGGGGAGCGTTGTGACGATCAGCTTATTCAGCAAAGACATAGAAAGGGCAGGTTGTCGTAGGAAATGGGCGGAAAAAAGATAGAGAGACAAGCCCTGAAATGCAACAAAAAAGCCCCTTCGGAAGCAGACTTGCAGGCTCTTCAGTACCTTGAGACGGTACGAACGACCACGGAGTTATTCCCGAAGAATGTAAGAAATGAGAATTTGCAGGTTGATTTGATCCCGCCTTTGTTCAAGAATGGGACCGCTCGGTCATGGGAGTCCTCAAAAATAAAACACGAACCCAACGCGCGGCTCCATCCGTTCCTGGGTCTTGTATCCCCTCACGATGCCGAACTCGTCCTTGTTCTCGACGAACGTCCACTCATACAGCATGGAAACCAGAAGGAAGGGATAGGGGAAGTACCCGACCTGGCCGTAGAGGAGGGAGTTGTTGTCAACTTTGAATACTCTGCCGACGTTCTTCTTGTCATATCCACCGGCAAGATAAATGCCGGGCAGGGCGTCGCCGGTGTCCAGCTCGAGATGCAGAACGCCGGCGTTTCTCACGCCAACCGGGGAGTAGTACGCACCGATAACGTTGAATGTCCCCAGGACGCTTACCCAGAGCTCGCCATAAGACCCCTCCGACGATTTTGTTCCCCGGAGGGTATTTGCTTTGCTCTGAAGAATGGGGAGCGCGAGCGGGTCGTTGTTCGGTACAAACCGTTCCTTCTCATAAAAAGGATCGAAATAGGAAGGAAGATATTGATCGCCGTTGAACCGCCGTTCATACCTTCCCGCGAGGTTGACCACACCGAGCCCCGAGAAGTTCAGATCGATTCCAACCGCCACGCCGCTGCCGTAACCGAGGATCTTCACATAATCGGTGTAGAGGGTGGAGTTCAGGATGTCGAGTGAAAGGAGGGGAAAACCGACGTCCAGGCCGACGATGACCAGCGCCCCGTTGTTGTGCCGAATGGTCCGCCCCAAAGTGTCCACGTCGTTCGACATATCAGCATTCGAATGAAGATCGGCGGCGTAGGTGGCGCCGACTTCCATTCTCCCAAGGATGGGAATGGCGGCAGCATCCGTATACTGCAGCGGCCGAACGTACGGGCGGAGTCCGATCAAAGGGCTCGCACCGAAGTCGCTGTAGATCGATTCAAACCCCAACTTCCCAAAGTCTGCATCGAGCTCCAGGCCGATTCTGCGCGTATCGTAACTCGGACTGTTCCGATACATATAGACAATCGATCCGTGCCCCAACCGCGCATGATCCAACGCGCCCGCACGGGCGTAAAACGGATCCCGCTTGGAACCGTACCGCAAGTAACGAATGATCCGGAAGTAATCGTACGTTTCATCCCAATCCTCCTTCCGGAGCTTTCCATCCTCCCCCACTCGGAGATTCAGCTCGAGACCCAGTCCGATCTTTCCGAAGGACAACTCGGGTCTGAGAAAGATCAGATAATAGGGAACGCCATCGATGGACGTGAGACCCATCCCCCCCGTCATCATCTGCTGCTGCTGGAGCATGGTGGTGCGCGACCGATCCTGACTTTGTCCTGCGACCTGGTCCGTAAAGCTCAGAACCACCAGGGAGAAGAGAACAAACGATTTCCAGTTACGGTATTTTGATCCCGAGTTCATAATCCCCCCATCAGATTCCAAAGAGTATTCTGCAAATGACAACGGCACCGAGCATGCCGAACACGTCGGCGATCAGTCCGGCCGGAAGCGCGTGCCGCGTGTTCTTGACCTGCACCGCCCCGAAATACACGGCCAGGACATAGAACGTCGTCTCCGTGCTTCCATACATCGTCGAAGCGAGAATGCCGATGAACGAATCGGGCCCATGCACTTTCATGAGCTCCGTCATGATCCCCAGTGATCCGCTGCCGGAGAGGGGACGCATCATCGCCATCGGAAGGGTCTCGGCCGGCATCCCGATAAGATTGGTCACAGGCGCGAGGATGGCACTCAGCACCTCCATGGCGCCGCTTGCGCGAAAGATGCCTATAGCGAAAAGCATCGCGACCAGGTAGGGAATAATCCGGACAGCCGTGGTGAACCCGTCTTTTGCCCCTTCCACAAAGACCTCATACACCCGGACTTTCTTCACAATCCCCCATCCCAGAAATGTCAGAAGGAGAAGCGGGATGGCCACCAGCGAGACGACGGTAATGATCGTTTTAAAAAGGTCAGCCATGGGACATCCCCCCCTTCTCCGGGAGAGGCAAGCCCGGGTCATCCTTGCGATACCTTGGCAGCCGCTGTAACAGTTTCACGGCGATCAATCCCGCAACCGTTGCGCATCCCGCTCCAAAAATCGACGTCCCGATGATGATCCCCGGGTTTGACGAGCCGGCGGCAGCGCGCACGGCAATCGCCGTGGCGGGAATCAGCACCAATCCCGCAGTATTGATGACCAGGAAAGTACACATCGCATTGGTGGCTGTTCCCAACTTCGGGTTGAGCTTGTTCAGTTCTTCCATGGCCTTCAGCCCCATCGGCGTCGCAGCATTGCTGAGTCCGAGCATGTTCGCGGCAATATTCATGATCATTGCGCCCACAGCAGGATGGTCGGACGGGATCTCGGGAAAGAGGCGTTTGGTGACGGGCGTGAGTAGCCGGGTCACCACGCGGATCATCCCCGCCTCCTCCGCGACCTTCATCACACCGAGCCAAAGAGCCATGATGCCGATCAGTCCAAGAGCAATATTCACAGCCGTTGAAGCATAGTCCAGAGCCGCCTGCGTTACGGCCTTTACTTTCACAAACCGGATCGGTTCGAACACGATTTGCACTGCGGCAGTTTGTCCCCCTTCAGCAAACCGGATCGACTTCACGTTTCCTGTCAGTTTATCCTTGGTCGTTGCATTTTTCGCCATCTCTCTCCAGCGTTCCGGAGTGTTGCCATCGACAGTCAGCAGAAGGGAAGATGCGCCGTTGGGGGCCGTGGTCATGCTGACGGGCTGTCGAATTTCGGTTGTCGCTGCGGCGATGCCATAAAATTGATTGAATGTTTCCGCCGGCACGATAAGCTCTCCTTCCCATGACGAGCGCTCCGCGGAAGGAGCCCTCTGAACTGCAAGGGTTGCTTCGAGCGTCAGTCCGTTGCGGTAGGTGTTCCCCGCTTCGTCCTTCACATCGTTCCCGACAGCCACGAGAATTCCAATGATGATGAGTCCTATCCAAACGTAGTTGAGCATGCGCGTGGGATGAGAAGTGTGATGAGGGATGTTTGAATTGCTGTTAAGCTATAGCTTTTCATCCCAAAAGCAAGAACCCCCGCCCGGGAAAACCTGACAGGTTTCCTTGAGATCTCGCGCGGTAAAACCTGTCAGGTTTTATCCATGGCGTGCTTTGCAATGCTTTTCAGAAATCTGTATCTTGGTGGATCATGAATGAATTTGTAATCCTCCACGCCCCTCAGTTTCTGTCCAACCTTGACAAGCTCCGGAAGACGACCACCATCGGGGGATTGAGCCGGCAGGTGAGGAAACTTCGCCTCGCGCTCTCGAAAAAAAGGCCGGTTCCGTCTGAGTTCCGTCCATCCAACGGACGGATAAGAATATCAAGAAAATATCTCCTGGGGGAGCTGGAGCAGATCGAGGAGACGCTTACGGTCGAACGGGCACAATATTACCTCCGGCGGCTTCAGAAGGCCATCTCGGATACCAAAACCACCCGGGTCAACGATATTAACCTCCGGCGCTGGAAGGAGTACGAGGAGATCCACACGGACAGTCTCTGGATTGTCGACCGCAGAGATTCCTCCGGGGCGCATTCTGCCTGGTATTGGGGGAATTTTATCCCGCAGATTCCTCACCAATTGCTGCTGCGCTACACGAAAAAAGGGGAATGGGTTCTCGACCCGTTTGCTGGAAGCGGCACAACGTTGCTGGAGTGTCAGCGGCTCGGAAGGAACTGCCTCGGCGTGGAGCTTCAAAAAAAGGTCGCATCACGAACAACGTCCATAGTCCGCATGGAAGGGACAGACAACCAGCTCGCCTCTGTTGCCGTCGAAGTAGGGGACAGTCGGACCGTGGACTTCGCAGCACTACTGAGGCAGCACAACGCGACATCGGCTCAGCTGGCCATTCTCCATCCTCCGTATCACGACATCATTCGCTTCAGCAGGAAGAAGGGTGATCTTTCGAATGCCAGGTCGACCGACGAATTTCTGAACATGTTCGGCACGGTGGTGGAAAATGTCGGGAAGGTCCTGGACCGGAACCGGTACCTCGCTGTGGTGATCGGGGATAAGTACGAGAAGGGAGAGTGGGTCCCGCTTGGGTTCCTCGCCATGAACGAAGTAACGAAGAGGGGATTCCAGCTCAAGAGCATTGTCGTGAAGAACTTCGATGGAACCGTCGGCAAAAGGAACCTGAAGGAGCTCTGGCGCTACCGGGCACTGGCCGGAGGATTTTACGTCTTCAAGCACGAGTATGTGTTCATCTTTCAGAAGCGATAACCCTCCCATAGACCAGGTCGAGAAGCATTGCCCGCCCTAACGGCATGGTCGGGCAAGCTCCGCAAAACTGCATGGCGGGCAGGCCCGCCAAACAACATGGCGGGTAAACCCGCCAAACCCCGTGGCGGTCAGGCAATGAGACCCTGAAAGGGTCCAACATGAATAACACCGGACCAACAGGGCG
>JBBEBV010000146.1:0-5401 GCA_040882165.1 Bacteroidota bacterium | reverse complement strand
CCGAAACCAAAGACCACTGGATTATCTCCCAGGGGGAAAACACCGCTGCAGCATTTTTGATCCATGAAGATTACCGCGATTACTTTGGCCGCGAAGGGTACGGCATCAATGCCGGCTATGCCATGCAAACGGATGATGTGACCCTCCAGGTGAAGGCGGAGTTTCTTGGCGACCGTTACTCCTCACTCGACAACCGGACCGAGTGGTCGTTGTTCGGCGGCAATAAGGTGTTCCGCCCGAACCCCCTCATCAACGATGGGGAGATGACCAGCATTCTCGCGTCGGCAGGACTCAGCACCTTCGAAAAAACGCTCCGCGGCCCCGAAGGGTGGAGCATCTACGGGACCGGCGAGTTTGCGAAACGAAGGTTCGGTGGTGAATTCAGCTTCGACCAGTACGTGCTCGACGTGCGGCGCTTTCAGCCTTTGGGACGGTACGATAATTTCAACGTGCGTCTTCGCGTCGGGACATCGGAAGGAGTGATCCCGGCACAAAAACTCTTCGAGGCTGGCGGACTCGGCACGCTCCACGCCTTCCCGTTCAAATCCGAGGCTGGCAACCGGATGATCCTCCTGAATGCGGAGTACATCATCAACGGCGATTTCCTGGGGGAACTCGATTTTTGGCCGAACTCGCTCATGAGCGGCTTGAACTTTATCCTCCTTTCGGATGCGGGTCTCCTCCGTGAAGTCTCCCCACGCTCCTCGTGGAACGAGGGATTTGAAGATATCCGCTGGAGCAATTTCAAACACAACGTCGGGGTCGGGCTGTCAAACCGGAGCGGATCGATGAGGTTAGCCTTCGTGTGGAGGACAGACCGTTCTGAGAACGCAAAGTTTATCTTCCGGTTCGTGCGGCCGTTCTGATTCCCGGAGCAGGACCTGCTCCAACAAGCGGGATCATGATTCTACCGAAAATACAAAAGGGCCGGACTCATCGTCCGACCCTTTTGGTGTACATGAGGCAGAATCCTCCTTCTACCCCTTAAACTTCGCCTTCATCAATTCATCGATCAGTTGCTTCTTATTAGCCTTGGAGATCTGCCGGCCGTAAATGGAAAGGCCTTCCAGGGAGCGGGCATGCGAGCGAAGCTGGTGGACCGTCATCCCATCAAGTTCTTGAAAATACTTCTGCTGCTCACCGCTCAACCCCTCCGGCATGGAATAATCTTCTTCCTCGACCGGTTCTTCCTCTTCCTCTGCAGACTCCATTGCAGATTCACCGGCCAGTAACGCCTCGGTTTCGGCGCGGGTACGGGAGCTTTTGGCGTAGAGCAGGTCTTCTATCCCCTCGGCCGGACGCGGGATGATGTGCTTTGAAATAAGCTGACCTACACGCTGGGCCGCAGCGGCCCCGGCTTCCACCGCGGAGCGGACGGCCGCTGTATCGCCGACAATCTTGATAGTGATCATAGCCGGATCGGTCCGTTCTTTGCCGACAAGAACCACGTTGGCGGTCTTCACCATCGCGTCCGCCGCTTCGATGGCGGCGATGAGTCCTTTCGTTTCAACCAACCCGAGCGAGTAGTCGATCATAGAGGGGGGCAAGAAAAACACGAGGCCGTCCAAAATACCGTTTTGGGACGGCCTCAGGATTCGAGAAAGTTACTTCGAAGGTCGCTTGGGCAGAATCATTTCCACGTCGCTGTGCGGGCGCGGGATCACATGCACGGAGACCAGTTCTCCCACACGCTGAGCCGCCGCCGCCCCGGCATCGGTCGCTGCTTTCACCGCTCCGACATCCCCCCGCACCATGACGGTGACATACCCGCCGCCGATCTGCTCCTTGCCGATGAGCGTAACTTTCGCGGCCTTCACCATGGCATCCGCGGCTTCAATTGCACCGACCAGCCCTTTGGTTTCAACCATTCCGAGCGCGTCGAGGGAAATATCCGACATGGGGCGTCTCCTTGAAAGATGATGAATTGTGCCTCACAAACTGCCGCCAATATAAAGAATGACCCTTTGAATGTCAATACACGCCGTGGCATGCTCCCGCCGCGGAGGCGAACACTCCGTCCTTGCGCAGGATCCGTTCGGCTCACGATGGAAGAAAATCCTCCCACCTCGTTTACCTGCCCGGGTGCGGTTTAGTGAATTTCGCCGTATCTTGGAGCGGTTTTTCAAGAACAGTTCCCACAATGGGCACTTCAACCATCGATCGCACCATGAAACGACTCATCACCTTCTGGATTCTTGTTATGAGCACAACGCCATCCTTCGCTCAGCATCCGCTGCTCCCCACAATCGGGCGGGAACTGTTCGATTCGTACGAAGAGTATAAACTTCCCTCCATTACCACCCGCCGTTTCACCCAGGCCGAGATGCTGGGATGGGTCAAGCCATTCCAGGATCAAGGGGTGGTGACGACCGTCTCACTGGGCCAGTCGGCAGAGGGGCGGTCGATCCCGCTCCTGAGCTTCGGCGCAGGGGGAACCACCGTGCTCCTCTGGTCGCAGATGCATGGCGACGAGCCGACGGCAACGATGGCGTTGATGGACATTCTCAACTTTTTTTCCCGCGCACCGGAACACATTGTGACCACCACCATCCGCCGGAACCTGACCATTCGGATGATCCCGATGATCAACCCGGACGGCGCGGAACGCTTCCAGCGCCGCACGGTGCAGATGATCGACATGAACCGCGACGCGCAGAAGCTGGAGACTCCTGAGGCCCGCATCCTCAAGGAGGCTCGTGAGACCTACGCCCCGCAGTTCGGGTTCAACCTCCATGACCAGGACCCACGGTACACCGTGGGTAACACCAAAAAGGTAAGCGCGATCGCCCTTCTTGCTCCAGCGTTCGATGAGTCGCGTTCCGACAACGACGGCCGGCGCCAGGCAAAACATCTGGCGGCGACCTTTGCCGCGGTAATGAGTCAGTTCATTGAGGGACATGTCTCGAAGTATGATGATACGTTCGAACCGCGCGCGTTCGGCGATAACATTCAGAAATGGGGCACCAGCACCATTCTGGTCGAATCGGGGGGATGGGCCAACGACCGCGAAAAGATGTTCCTTCGCAAGATCAACGCTGTCGGACTCCTTGTTTCCCTGTACGCCCTGGCGAGCGGTGACTACCGCTCCACCGACCTCTCGATTTACGAACATCTCCCTTTCAACACGAAATATCTGTACGACATCATCGTGCGCAACGCCACGTTCCGGGCGAGCGAGACGGCTCCTGAATTGCGCGTCGATATCGGTATCACGGTCGACGAGCGGAGAAACGACGACGGGGTTCTGGAACTGGTCGCGAAGGTTGTGGATATCGGCGATCTGAGTGTCTACGCCGCGTTTGAGGAGATCGATGCGGGCGGCAGCGCTGTGGAAAGCACTCTGATCAAACTCGATGAACCGATCCCGGCGGCGTATATCGAAACCCTGAGGAAACGGTAAGAACGATCCGTTCGAGGGGCGGTTTTGGGTAGTGTCCTGTTTTCAAAAAAAGGTCCGGCACCCTGAGCGGAGTCGAAGGGTGCTACAAGCCCGCTGTTCATAAGCCCGCCTCTTTCATCGTTCGACTCCGCTCACGATGACGTTGATTTTGGTTGCGTTGCTCGAAATAGTGAGGATAGGACACTCCCCGATTTTGAGAATGCTTGCTATCATAATACGATTTTGCTAAGTTTCCAGCGGAGTTGTTCCTCCATTCCGAGACATCCTGCCAATCAGGGAGGGGAGCATGCCGGGCACCGTCAATCATGGAACTAGGTTCCGGGGTTTCGTGTTGAGAGTGCTGTCGCCACTCTCCTCTCCCGCCTGATAACGAGGGATGTTCCCGGGAGGGAGCACGAAAGGCGATTCATGATTCCACTTGTTCTCGCGGTTCTTTCCCGCACCACGAAGAAGAAGCACGCAGAGTTTGAGGCGGAAGCTCTTCCGCACATGGACGTGCTCTATAACTTCGCGCTTCGCACAACGGGAAACGAGGATGACGCGCGGGACCTGTTGCAGGAAACCTATCTCAAAGCCTATCGTTTCTGGGATAAGTACGAACAGGGGACGAACATCCGCGCCTGGCTGTTCCGGATCATGAAGAATACGTACATCAACCGATACCGGAAAGAGGTCAAGGAACCGGACAAGGTTGATTACGAAACTGTTGAGAATTTTTACAACTCGATCCGCGCACAGTCATCGGACCCGAACGACCTCCAGGAAAAGCTGTACGGCAACCTCCTCGGGGACGAGGTGGCAAAGGCGCTGGAAAGCCTGCCGGACGATTTCCGAACCGTCGTGATCCTGTGCGATATCGAAGGGCTGACGTACGAAGAGATCGCAGAGTTTGTCGATCGGCCGATCGGGACAGTCCGCTCCAGGCTCCACCGGGGAAGAAAATTATTGCAGGAACAACTGTATGGATACGCAAAACAGCGTGGTATGATAAAAACAGAAGAGAGAGACTAAGTCCTTCGATTCATACATTCGGTGACGAATGTATTCACTCAGGACTTCGTGCCGAGTGAGTATTGTACTGGAGTTCATTACAAGAAATGAGAAACCCTCTTTGCGAATCGAGGCACTAAGGAACAATTTGTGTCACTTTTATACTGGGTACGGCTTTGACGTGCAGTGATGTTCAGGTGTATCTTGGTGATGCCATCGACCGGTTTCTGCCGAAGGATATCGAGCGCGCCTTTCACGCGCACCTCGCCGTCTGCACGACATGCCGCAACGCATTCGAACTGGAGAAGCTCTCCAAGCAAATTGTCCGGGAACGGGTGCGGCGGCATGCAACCCCGCCCCAGGTGTATAGCACCATCCTGAGTCTCCTGCGCCAGGAGTACCCGCAAGGGGATGCATCGGGTGAGACTTGGTTCAAACGGTTCTTCACCCCGCGTTCGCTTGTCCCCGCTTTGGGGGGCGGACTCGCTCTCGCGATCTTCCTTCTCTTCTTCTCCGCGCCCCAGGGAGGAATCGACCAACTGACGGTCCACACCGCCTCCAACGACGTTATCAACCGGTCATACAAAAAATTCCTCTCCATCAGGAATGGTGAGTTGAAACCGTCTCTGGTTTCCTGTTTCCCGGAGTCCGTGCTCGCCTATTTCGAACAACAGAACCCCCGAATTTCTGTCAAACTCCTGAATGTTCCGAACAGCGATTGGTATGGTGCCATCGCGGACGAGTATGAGGGAGTGAAACTCGCCCACGTTGTGTACAAGCTGGGAGATGAAATCGTATACGTGTTCCAGGCCAACCAATCCGAGGTCTTGAACAGTTCCTCCTTCTCTCTTCCTCCTGCAGCACTCTCCGCGTTGAAACGATCCGGCTGGTACACCGACCCCGGCCACCCCGATTGCAGCGTCGTGGTCTGGATCGTGGATGAAACCCTCTGCACAGCGGTCTCCACGATGAAGAAAGATCGGCTCCTTGCGATGTTGACGACGCCGTAAT
>JBBEBV010000145.1:0-1010 GCA_040882165.1 Bacteroidota bacterium | reverse complement strand
ATGTCCTACCAAGTCACCGCACGCAAGTGGCGACCGATGGTTTTTGAAGACGTCGTCGGCCAGTCCCATGTTACAGAAACACTCCGGAACGCGATCTCCACGAACCGGCTGGCCCATGCGTACATTTTTTCCGGTGCGCGCGGTTGTGGCAAGACCACGACGGCACGCATCCTCGCGAAAGCGATCAACTGCCTTTCCCCCAAAGACATCAACCCCGATAATGAATGCGAGGTCTGCAAGGAAATTACCGCCGGACGAAGCCTCGATGTGATCGAGATCGACGGAGCCTCGAACAGAGGGGTGGAAGAGATTCGCAACCTTCGGGAGTCGGTTCGCTACACGCCTGCACGTGGCAAGTACAAGGTCTATATTATTGACGAAGTGCACATGCTCACGAAGGAGGCGTTCAATGCGCTCCTTAAAACGCTGGAAGAACCCCCGGAGCATGTCATCTTCATCTTTGCCACCACGGAAGTACACAAAATTCCGATGACGATCCTCTCGCGCTGTCAGCGGTTTGATTTCCGCCGGATCGCGATCGAAGAGATTATAAGCCGTCTCCGTTTCATCGCGGGGGAGGAGGGGGTGATCGTGGACGATGGGGCTCTGATGATCATTGCCAAAAAGGGGGATGGCTCCATGCGCGATGCGCAGAGCATCTTCGACCAGATCCGTTCCTTCTGCGGCAACGAGATCAAGAGTGAGGATGTATTAAAAGTCCTGAACGCGGTCGACCAGGAGGTTTATTTCGGTGTGACCGACCTCATCCGGGAGGGGAATGCCCGCGGCGGTATCGAGCTGGTGGACCGGTTGATGAAGAATGGATACGATCTGCGGGAATTTCTCGGCGGGCTCTCCGAACACCTACGCAATATGTTGATCGTTCTCACAACCGATGCAGCGGACCTGATCGAAACCTCCGAGCCGTACCGGAAACGGTACCGGGAGGAGGCAAAGCAGTTTCATCAGAACGATATTCTCCGCCTCCTCAAACTCGTCAACGACCTTGA
>JBBEBV010000144.1:0-33629 GCA_040882165.1 Bacteroidota bacterium | reverse complement strand
CACGAAGATACACGAAGGATAATCCAAGAAGGCACAATCCCGTTCTGGTTTCGAACGGGATTTTTATTATATTGATTCACCATGCGCGACATTTCGAGCAAAACCAATACGCTTCGTACAGCCGTTGCGAAAGCGATACTCAAAGTTCATCCGAAAACCATTAAGCTCATTCGTGATGGGAACATCCCGAAAGGTGACCCGCTCACCGTCGCAAAAGTGGCTGCAGTCCAGGCCGCCAAAAATACGAGCCAGATCATACCGTATTGTCATCCCCTTCCTCTCGACTTTGTCGATTGCCGGTTTGAGCTTGGAACCGACACCATCGAGATCACAACCGAAGTCAAGGCTATTTATAAAACGGGAGTGGAGATGGAAGCCCTGACGGCGGCTTCGGTGGCCGCTCTCACAATCTATGATATGGCGAAACAAGTGGACGAGGAGATGGAGATCGTGGGCGTGACGTTGGTGAAGAAAAAAGGGGGGAAGTCAGATTTCAAAGCCAAACTGGATCACCCTCTCAAAGCTGCCGTGCTGGTCCTCTCGGATAGCGTTTCCTCCGGGGCCAAAGAAGATGCATCGGGGAAACTGATCGTGGAACGATTGAAGGCGAAAGGGGTCGAGGTGGCAGAGTATAAAATCCTCCCCGACGATGTCGAGACAATCCAAAAGACTTTGATCCGATATGCCGATGAGTTGAAACTCGATCTTGTCCTCACGACGGGGGGGACGGGACTGGGACCCCGGGACACCACACCCGAGGCCATGGCGGGAGTGATCGAAAGGGAAATCCCCGGCATCGTCGAAGCTTCCCGTGTTCATGGACAGGAGCGGTTGCCGATGGCGATGCTCTCGCGGGGGCGCGCGGGTTTGCGTGGACGGACCATCATCGTCAACTTGCCCGGTTCAAAACGAGGCGTGGAGGAATCGCTTGATGCGATTTTTCCCGGACTCTTCCATGCATTTTTTATGGTGTGGGGTGGGGGACACTGAACTGCGTTTGAGGAGGGTTCATGAGGGGAGAGGGAGCCATGCGCATTTTCAAAATTGTCTGCTGTTCACTTCTCTTTTGTTTCTCCTGGGGAGTCGCGCAACACTCTGAAGTGTTCAGAGAGAACAAGTTCCGGCTTCAGGAACTCCAGCGCCGTACCGGCGCTGCAACTTCCGTCGTGGCAATCACGGCAGGCCAGGAAGGCTTCGATGTAACCTACTACAACCTCGATCTTCACCTTTCCACACCGTCCCAGACTCTCACAGGAACGGTGACCATCGTTGCACGCTCCCTTGCCGACCCACTTTCCTCGATCACCCTCGATCTCGCAGACTCCATGACCGTGTACTCGGTCAAGGTGGGAAGCGTGAATGTCAATTTCACGCGTGGAGCGGGGACCCTCACGTTCCCCCTCGATCGCTCCTATCAGTCGGGAGAGATCATCACCGCCACCGTGAACTATGGAGGGACTCCAGTTCCTGGAATCACGGGATTCGGCAGCTTCGCGTTTCAAACGGCCGCAGACGAAACGCCATGGGTCTGGACGCTCAGTGAACCGTACGGGGCGAGGGACTGGTGGCCTTGTAAGGATCACCCGGGGGACAAGGCTGATTCGGTCGATATCAGGGTCACATGTGATGCAACCCTGACGGTTGGTTCGCAGGGGACGCTCATCGACGTGATCGATAACGGCAACGGGACGAAGACGCATGTCTGGCGTCACCGCTACCCGATCGCGACCTACCTTATTTCCCTCGCCGCGGCAAACTACTCCGAAGTGTCGGGTTGGTTTCGCTATTCCCCCACCGATTCCATGCCGGTGGTGAACTACGCACTCCCCGCGCAGCTCCCATCGGCAACTTCCACGCTCCCTCTCACCATCGACATGCTGCACATTTTCTCCGATCTTTACGGATTGTATCCCTTCGTGAAAGAGAAGTACGGCCATGCCCAATTCGGGTGGGGAGGGGGGATGGAACATCAGACCCTGACCTCGCTTGGAGGTTTTTCAGAAAACCTGATTGCCCACGAGCTCGCGCACCAGTGGTTTGGCGATATGATCACCATGCGCACATGGCCCGACATCTGGTTGAATGAAGGATTCGCCACCTACAGCGTGGCCCTGTATCGTGAAAAGAAGTACGGCCTCTTTGCGTACCGGCAGCATATGGACTACGAGAAATCGAGGGCGAAGATGACAGCCGGGACGTTGTACGTTCAGGACACGTCACAGGTCAGGACCTTATTTGATTCCGACCTGGTGTATTCGAAGGGGGCTTCCGTGTTGCATATGTTGCGCCGCGTCCTCGGCGATTCTACATTTTTCCAATCGCTGCGGCACTATGCAGCGGACCCGGCTCTTCGGTACCGCAATGCCTCCACTTCCGATTTCCGCGCCGCATGCGAGACAGTTTCGGGGAAGGACCTCGGTCCGTTCTTCACCCAATGGGTGTACGGGCGTGGATTTCCATCGGTGGACTATGAATGGAGCACCATGGCGGATGGCACGGGTGCATTGGTTGAGCTCCGTCTGCGGCAGTTCAATAACGCCTCCGAACCCACGTTTTTCACAATGCCCCTTGATATCCGGTTTGACGACGGCAACCGTGATACGACCGTGGAAGTCAACATCAATGCGACGGCGCACACGTTCACTGTGCGGCTCCCGTTCACTCCTCTCAATGTGGTCATCGATCCCGATGGGTGGGCTTTGATGGATGTCCGACAATCTCCCGTGAACATCGGGCAGGAGGGAACTGCTCCGGACCTGTTTGCCCTGGGCCAGAACTACCCGAACCCGTTCAACGGATCGACGCTGATCCCCTTCAGCCTGGCGGAGCCTTCGAGCGTCACCCTCGAGATTTTCTCCCTCCTCGGCATGCGGGTTGGCCTTCTTCAACAGAACGGCCGCTTCCCTGCCGGCCACCATGTGCTTCGTTTTTCCCCGGCCGATGATTCACGCGACGCACTCACCTCCGGTGTCTATTTCTATCGCCTTACACTCCCGAACCGATCCCCGCAGATCAAAACCATGATCTACCTTCGGTGACAAACCCGACGTGGATCGCCTCCCACGCCTGGTGGTGTCCTACTTTCAATTTTCTAAGCAATGCAATACAAAAAAAACGTCATCGTGAGCGGAGTCGAACGATGAAATGGGAAGGCTTACTCAGAATGGGCGGGGAGCACCCTTCGACTTCGCTCAGGGTGACGAACCATTTTTGAAATCAGGACATCACCCCACGCCCTGCTTTCTTGCTTCACTGCCAACTTCGTGCTATATTTGCACCCGATTATTCCACACCTCACTCCGGAAGAAGCAATTGCCAAAACGCACTGATATTCACTCCATCCTCATCATCGGTTCCGGCCCCATTGTGATCGGCCAGGCGTGCGAATTTGACTATTCGGGCACGCAAGCCTGCAAAGTGTTGCGCGAAGAAGGATACCGGGTCATCCTGATCAACAGCAACCCGGCGACGATCATGACCGACCCGGAGCTTGCCGACGCCACCTACGTGGAACCTATTACCCCCGCATTCGTCGAAAAGATTATAGAAAAAGAGAGGCCGGATGTCATCCTCCCCACCATGGGGGGACAAACTGCTCTGAATATTGCCGTGGCCCTGGCAGAAAACGGTGCGCTCGAGAGGCATGGCGTTGAGTTGATCGGGGCGAAGCTTGAGGCGATTAAGCGGGCCGAGGACCGGGAACTGTTCCAGGAGGCGATGGATGAAATTGGGCTGGAAACCGCCCGCGGTGCGTTTGTGCACACGTATGATGAAGCGTTGAAGCTTGCGGAAGAGATCGGTTTTCCGATCATCATCCGGCCCTCCTTCACACTCGGGGGGACGGGAGGCGGCACCGTGTATAATGTGGAGGAGTTTCGCGGGAAGGTGGAGCATGGACTTTCGAGCAGTCCGATCAACCAGGTTCTGGTGGAAGAGTCGGTATTGGGATGGAAGGAATACGAGCTTGAAGTCATGCGGGACCTGAAAGACAACGTGGTGATCATCTGTTCCATCGAAAATTTCGATCCGATGGGGGTCCACACCGGCGATTCGATCACCGTCGCTCCCGCGCAGACGCTCACAGACAAAGAGTATCAAACGATGCGCGACGCCGCCAAGAAAATTATCCGGAAGATCGGCGTGGAAACCGGTGGTTCCAACATCCAGTTTGCGATCGATCCGCAAACGGGACGCATGATTGTGATCGAGATGAACCCACGCGTTTCCCGGTCGTCCGCCCTCGCATCGAAGGCCACGGGGTTCCCGATCGCCAAGATCGCCGCACGGCTCGCGGTGGGGTACACGCTCGACGAGATACCCAACGACATCACCAGGCAGACCCCCGCCTCGTTTGAGCCGACCATCGACTACTGTGTGGTGAAGATCCCCCGCTGGGATTTTGAAAAATTCAAAGGGGTGGACGACACGCTCGGGGTGCAGATGAAATCGGTCGGGGAGGCGATGGCCATGGGGCGCACGTTCAAGGAGGCGCTACAGAAGGCCCTGCGTTCGCTCGAACAGGGAAGGTTCGGTCTCGGCGCGGACGGGAAGGATGTCGTGGAGGTCAGGATGTTGCCGGAGAACAAGAAGCCCGAATGGAAAAAGAGGGTCCTCGACCGGCTGAAGATGCCGAAACCGGACAATATTTTTTATCTGCGGTATGCGCTGCAACTCGGTGTGACAATCGACGAACTATTCCAGGTGACGAAGATTGATCCCTGGTTTCTGCACAACATCAGGCAAATTGTTGACATGGAAGAGGAATTGTATGCGTATCGTGCATAAGGTCCTTTGGTGTTTGATGCTTCTGGTTGCTGTCGGGGAAGAGAGCCGTGCCCAGGATGAAAGGGTGATCCCAACCGATCGTGAAGCCTTATTGCAGGGTCTGGGCATGGGACTTGCCACGTATGGGGAGGTCAACAGCTATCCCGGACCAAAGCACGTGCTGGAGTTGAAGGATGAGCTCGCCCTGACAAGGGACCAGCAAAAGAAAGTGGAGGTCCTGGAGAACGCGGTCAAGATCTCCGCGGGACTGAAAGGGGAGGAGATCGTTCAGGCGGAGGAAGAATTGTTCCAACTGTTCGAACTGGGGACGATCAATGAACGCGTCCTGCGAACCAAACTGGAGCAGATCGGAAAGCTGCGCGCGGAGTTGCGGTTCATCCATCTCCAGGCTCACATCCGAACGAAACAAATATTGTCCGCGGACCAGATAAAACGCTACAACACTTTGCGAGGATATGAAATCAAATCAGAAAACGACCCTGCCAGGCAGGATCACTAGGGAGGTCCTGGTCAGGGCCAAACAGTACGGGTTCTCCGACCGTCAGTTGGCTCATATTTGGGGCTCCTCGGAGCTTGCCGTACGCCAATTACGGAAGCAGTTGAACGTCCTTCCTGTCTTTAAGACCGTTGATACGTGTGCGGCTGAATTCGAGGCGCACACGCCCTACCATTACTCCACCTACGACCAGGAAAATGAATCAATCCGGACGGACCGGAAGAAGGTGATCATTCTGGGGGGAGGTCCGAACAGGATCGGCCAGGGGATCGAATTCGATTACTGCTGCGTCCACGGGGTCTATGCCCTTGAGGAAGAGGGGATCGAGACGATCATGATCAACTGCAACCCCGAGACCGTCTCCACCGATTATGACACCACCGACAAACTGTACTTTGAACCGCTGACCCTCGAAGACGTCCTGAACATCTGCGAGCACGAGCAGCCGTATGGGGTTGTTGTGAGCTTCGGGGGGCAGACGCCACTCAAAATCGCGAAGGCGTTGGAGGAGAACGGCGTGCGCATCCTCGGAACATCGCCGGAAGGGATCGACCTGGCGGAGGACCGTGAGCGCTTCGGGGCTCTCCTGCGCAAGCTCAGGATCCCCCACCCGATGTACGGCACAGCATACTCCGTGAACAACGCGGTCCTCATCGCGGAACAAATCGGATACCCCGTGCTGGTCCGGCCATCGTATGTTCTGGGGGGACGGGCGATGGAGATTTGCTACACGAGTGGCGCCGTGCGTGAGTATATGAAAAAAGCGGTGGACGTTTCTCCCGAGCATCCCGTTCTGATCGACCGCTTCCTCGAGGACGCTTTCGAATTCGATGTCGATGCCGTCTGTGACGGGAAGGACGTCCTCATCGGCGGGGTGATGGAACATATCGAGGAGGCCGGCATCCATTCCGGCGATAGCTCATGTGTGATCCCTCCCTACATGATCTCCGAGGAAAACCTGGAGGAGATCAAGGGATACACCGTCAAACTCGCAAAGGCCCTCAAGGTTGTCGGGTTGCTGAATGTGCAGTATGCCATGAAAGAGGGGACCGTCTATGTGCTGGAGGTGAATCCGCGGGCCTCGCGCACCGTGCCGTTCGTCAGTAAAGCGATCGGGTTGGCTCTTGCGAAGATTGCAGCCAAGGTCATGGTGGGACGAACCCTGGAAGATCTCGGGGTCAGGGATTTCGATTTCCGAAAGGTCAAGCACATCTCTGTCAAGGAAGCGGTATTCCCCTTCTCAAAATTTCCCCGCGTCCCGGTTTTCCTTGGCCCGGAAATGCGCTCAACAGGGGAGGTGATGGGGATATCTTCCACGTTTGGCGGGGCTATCGCCAAGGCGCAAATGGGGGCAGGGAACACCCTGCCGGTGGAGGGACGGGTATTCATCAGCGTCAACCAGAGCGACAAGAATGATATCACTGTCAATATTGTCCGGGAATTCATCAAACTGGGTTTCTCCCTGGTTGCAACGGAAGGGACGGCGAAATTCCTCAAGGCGAATGGTATCGAAAGCGATGTGGTGTTTAAAGTGAACGAAGGACGACCGAATGTTGTTGACCTGATCAAGAATGGTCAGGTCCAGCTCGTCATCAATACACCCCTGGGGGAAGAGTCACGGTATGATGAATTTGCCATCGGCTGGGCGGCAATCGAACAAAAAGTTTCCTTCATAACGACTCTTTCCGCCGCAGCGACCGCAGTGAGGGGCATCGAGCGCCAGAAATCAGATTCCTTCAGTGTGAAGAGTCTTCAAGAATATCACTCTGAGATAGAGGCATAAGGTCTGCCGAAGGAGGAAAGCCCACCAATTGTCAATTGAGAACGTCTAATTGTTGTCCGGTTCCACAAGAAATGAGGAAAATTTGAGGGTTTTTTATGGATACCTTTTCTCCATTTCGAGTAGGGTTTACCAATATCGGATCCAAGTCATCCACCAAAACTCTGGATTTGTTGGGAAATCCTTGACTTCCAGACTGGAATCAGTTAAATTTGGACGTTAACTCGGTTGTCTAAAACTATACTTTAAGCTTGGAGGGTTAGGTGTTTGGAATGGCTAAAGTGAGGATTTCGGGAAAGCTTACAGGTATTTTTGTGGTGATTGTTTTCGGTTTCGTTCCACTCTTCTTCTCTCCAGCAGTATTCGCTCAGACACCCCCGACACCTCAATCAACCGTCGCAGAAGAACAGGACTACGCATTCGCGTACGGGTTATACAAAGACGGTCTCTTTCAGCTCGCCGTTGATCAATTTGATCAATTCCTCCGGAAGAATCCCTCCAGTCTCAAATACCCGGATGCCCATTTTTTGAAAATGGAGTGTCTTTTTCAGCAGGGGCAATTTGAGTCCGCCGCGAAAGGTTTCGCGGAATTTGTCAATCGTTTCCCGACCTCGAACCTCGCTGATAATGCGTACTTCCGTCTCGGTGACACCTACGGTAAGATGCAGCGCAACCAGGATGCCATTCGCTCCTATAAGTCCGTCCTGGATTTCTATGGAGAGAGCGATCTTGCGGGGGAGGCTGCGTACTGGATCGGAGAAACGTACGTCAAGAGCCAGGAGTACGATCAAGCGATCAAGTACTACACACTGGCGTTCGAGAATTATCCGAACAATCGCTTGCGCGATTATGCGCTCTACTCGGTCGCCTGGACATACCAGCGGAAGGGGGAGTACGCCAGGGGGGCAGATGCCTATCGGACGGTGATTCGCGAATTTCCTCAGAGTCCCCTCACAGCCCAATCGAAAGTCCGCATTGGCGAATGTTATTATTACCTCAAGGAATACCGCCGCGCCATCGAGGAACTGACCGCCTCCAGGTTGACGATCCAGGCGCCCGAGCAGCGGGGTGAGGCAGACTACCTGATAGCAGAATCACATTACCATTTGAATGAGCTGGACAAAGCGCGCGCGCAATACCAGGAATTCCTGACGTCGTACCCCGACCACGCACTGACCCGCGAGGTGATATACGCACTTGGCTGGACGCTTTTGAAGCAGAAGGAGTTTACGACAGCGGCCGAGACCTTTCACCGGCTTGTCGAGGGGTCGGATGCATTGGCCCATTCCGCTTTGTACCGCAGAGGCGTCGCGGAGAAACTTGGTGGCAATCGCCAGACGGCTCTGCAGACTTTCGCCCAGGTGTTCACGAATCAGCCACAGGGAGATTTTGCGGACAATGCGTTGTTCGATGCTGGCCTGATCCACTTTGAGGAGAAGCGCTTCGCCGATGCCCGTTCGTTGTTCAGCCGGGTTATTGCCGAGTACAAACCGAGCGATGTGCTTCCGGACTCTTATCAGATGGCCGGTGAATGTCTTCTTGCGGAAGGGAATATCGAAGCGGCAAAAGGAATGTTTGAAAACGCCGCCTCGCATCCGCTGGCTTCCTTTGATGTCAAGGTTGTTTCCCGGTATCAAATTGGTTGGTGCCTCTTCAAAACCGGCAAGCTGAAGGAAGCAGTCTCACAATTTTCCAGGTTCCTGGAGACTTACCCGGAGCACCCGCGGGCTGCGGAGGCTCTGTATTGGCTCGCCGAGGCGGAGTATCAAGGGGAGAATTACCGGGCTTCGCTCCGACAGTATCAATTGATTGCAGACAAGCAGGGACAACCGCGAAGGGAAGAGGGGATGTACGGCGTTGGTTGGTCCCACTTCAAGCTCAAAGACTACACCAAAGCCATCATTGCGTTTGAACGGCTCGTCGCCGCGTACCCGAACGGCAAATTCTCATTCGACGGGCGGCTGAGGCTTGGGGACTCCTACTTTTTTCAAAAGGACTATAAGCGGGCCGGCGGCGTCTACCGGACCGTTGTGAGGTTGTTCCCGCGGAATGAGGGAGCGGATTACGCATCCTATCAACTTGCCCAAACGCATTTTCGGTCGAATGAATTCGATCAGGCGGCACAGCAGTTTTCCCTCTTGATTGCGACCTACCCAGGATCCTCGCTGGCTGATGATGCCCAGTACGCGCTTGGGTGGATTCCCTTTCAGCGGAAACAATACCAGCAGGCGATTCAGGAGTTTCAGGAGGTGTTGCGCAAATACCCCGAGAGTGAGTTGGCGGCGAAGGCTCAGTACAGCATGGGGGACGCGTACTATAATATGCAGCAGTATGATCCGGCCGAGAGGGCCTACCGCGAAGTGGTCACGCGCTACCCGCGGAGCACCCATGTGCTGGATGCGATGACAGGCATACAATATTGCCTTGTCGCCCAGGGAAAACAGGGAGAAGCTCTTGCGGCAATCGATGCGTTTGTGCGCGATCAACCCAACAGTCCTGTAGCCGAGCAGCTCTCGTTGCGGAAAGGGGATTTACTGTACGGCCAGAAGCAATACGATGCGGCCGTCGGGCAATACCGTGCCTTTGTCGATCGTTACCCACGGTCAACCCAGCGGGCAACGGCGTTGTACTGGATGGGGAAGAGCCTGGCTGCCCTGAACCGCCTCCCTGAAGCGGCTGCCGCCTACGAGCAGGCTGCAACTTCCCCCGGCGGGACGCAGAAGATCTCGGCCGGCGCACTGATTGACGCGGTGCAACTCTATGCGCAGCTCAGGAACTACGAACAGGCCTATAGCCTCGTTGCGAAAGGGGAAAAAGACCTCGCCACGACGGAATGGGCTTCCGAGATCGCGTATTTGAAGGGACTCTTGTTCTTTGAAAATGGGGCAATCCTGGAAGCGAAGAACCAGTACGAAACGGTCACCGCAAGGTTTGCCTCCACACCGCAAGCCGATAAGGCGCGGGTGGGACTCGTCAGGATCCATCTTCGGAACGGGGAGCTTGTTGCCGGACAAGGACTGGCCCAAAAAGTGGCAACATCCCGGACCGACGAGATCGGCGCCGAGGCGCAATATCTCAACGGCGTCATCTTCATGGAGAACAAGGATTGGAGGAACGCTGAGACGGCGTTTCTGAGAATGCGCTACGTGTTTCCCTCCCATGAGGCCTGGCTGGCAAAAGCGTACCTGAGCCTGGGAGTGACCTACGAGGCGATGAACAATCCGCCGAAGGCTCGGGACGCATACCAGAACGTGTTGAAATTGCAGAAGGAGGGGGAGACCGTTGCCGAGGCCTCCCGCCGGCTGAAGAATTTGGAGAGAATGTAATATGCGGCGAGTCCTTGTTCTGCTGCTGACCTTTTCGGCGACTCTCCTCCAGGCGCAGGAGCGACCCCCTGCGACACAGAAGCCGGTGCCGGAGCCGCGCCGTTTGGAACCCGCTTCACCTGCGCAGGATGTCAAGGTTCCCTCTGCAACAGATCAGGATCGGCAACAACCGGGGAACCTGCCGACGATCGACCTTCCGGAGTTTGTGATTACCGGGATTGTCTCAATCGATCTTCCCGAGGTTGATAAAGAAGGACCGGATGAACACCTCGAGCGGCTCGCGCCGGAATTCAGGAATCCGTTCGCCGCGGACCGTGATCGTGAGACGATAGAACTGACGGTGAATGAGAAGACCGGTTTCGAGGGGCCGCTTGATGAATCGTTCTCCGGTCGCGCCCTGGCAAGTATCGGTACGTACCGGACGCCAAGGATCGGTCTCTGGCTGGGCAGGCAGACGGAGGAATACCATACCATGGTGGAGGGCGGATATCAGCTCACGGAAGGGTACGCTCCTTTTACAAAGCGGACAAAGGGTGTTGTTGGACTCGAGGGGGGAATCACATTGAACTCTCCCCTCGGGCTCTTGCAAGGCGGAATCTTCGGGGGATCCGCGTCGTACGGGAGCGAGACCTACAGGTTCTTCGGTTCCCGTACTCCGGACGCTACTCGCTCCGTCTCCATCGGCTCTCTCGGCATGAGCCTGAGAAACGAGTCTGGTGGAAGCCCGTTCGAGTATGAACTTGCCATGGGATTCAGTAATCTTTCGGTAACCGATTCAACAACCGTGTCGACGGAGAACAGGTTCGATGCAACATTCAATTCTGCTGTTCCCGTAGGAATTGCGAGGATCCTGGGGAGCTTGCGCTTCTCCACCATAACGGCGGCCGGTGGGGGATTACCGTACGGCGAAGCAAGTGTCGGTTCCTCGATTCTCTGGTGGGGAAGGTTCTATGTTCAGCCTGCCGTCCACGCGTATTTTGCGGAGGGCATGGCGAACCAGAAACTCGGCAGGGTGTACCCTCACCTGCTGGTGGGGGTTCGGGTATCGGAAAGAACAACCTTAAGCGCTACCTATCGGGGGAAGATTAGCTATACCACCCTTGGTGCCAGGTTGGCTCCGTTCCCGTATCTTTCAACCACAACGCTCCTGCGCCATGCCGATGTGCCGGTTGACGCGTTGGTGTCGCTGGAAACCGATTGGGATGCAGTCTGGCGCACTCGTTTCTCTTCCCGTTACCAGTCGATCAAGGGACACCCCCTGTATACCGACCTTTTGGCAAGTCCGGGAATGGGGAGATTGTTCTACGGCGGGACCACCACCCTGGCGGCTTACCGCACAGAGGTGTTTGCGAAGTTCTCGGCAAATAGTTATTTTGCATTCGGCTTAACGGTCCAATCGACAAAGAACTCGGTAACGGAGGGTAGGATTCCGTACGTTTCGGATTTCGAGATCGCAGGGTCGTACTATCATACATTCCCATTCGGGCTCACGGTGTCCCCCCGGCTCCAGTTCGTAGACCGGAGGGTGGTCGATATCGTCAGCGGGGCAAAGTTGCCAGAATATTGGCTGGCCGGTCTCCGGTTGGAGTATGCCCTATGGAGTCCGCTCGATGTCTTTTTGGATCTTCACAACCTGACCGACAGGAAGTATGAAGAGTGGCGCGGGTATCGCGCTGCACCATTTATGATGCATGCTGGAATCAGCTATCGCTGGTAAGAGGTACCACCAAACCCATTACTCCCATTTTAAGGAGGAGCATACAATGCCGGATTTAAATTTACAGGACGATGAGGGGACGCAGGAAAATCCTGAAGGATCTGGAGAGCATGACGGGGAGATGACGGAAACGGCCCCATCGGAGGAGGCTCAGGAAGAAAACGGGGGAGGCATGATGAAGATCTTGATCATCATTGCCGGTATCCTGATTCTTGGGGGCGGAACGGTGTTCCTCCTCAACAGTCTCGGTGTTATCAAGCTGTGGGGGGGTGCCCCTGAAACGACTGTCATGGAATATGAAGAGCCGGCCCCGGCAGAAACAACCGAGGGGCAGCAGCCTGATGCTGTGGACGAGTCGGCTCAGACGAAGATGGTTGAGACACCCGCCCTCGACGAAAAGCAGACGGCAAAACCTGCTGGATCGACGGCTGCAAAATCTCAATTTCCTGCCCAATCTATGCCAGCTCCTGCAGGAAGCGGGAAGTTGAGCGAAATGCATGGCGAGTATACCGTGCAGGTGTCGGCATGGAGAGAAGAAGGGACCGCCAAGGAACTCGTCCAGCGTCTTGAGGAGGCAGGATATCCCGCATTTGTGGAAAGTCGACCCTACGCGGATGGAAGCTGGTACACCGTTCGCATCGGACGGTACGGGAGCAGGAAGGATGCCCAGCTTGCGGTCGCCAGTTTTGCGGAAGAATTGCAGTCGAATCACTGGATCGACAAAGTTCGAAACAGGTAACTACGTGTACTGCTAAGGAGAAGGGATCGGAAGGACTATGAATCTTTTAACGCTTTTTGAACAAGGCGGATTGCTGATGTACCCCATCCTCCTGTGTTCCGTCATCGCAGGAGTGGTGATTATTGAACGCGCGCTGGTCTTGCGCAAAGCCAAAACGGACATCGGCCAGTTCATGATGCGGTTGCGAAGTGTGATGCAGCGGGGGGGCGTCCTTGCCGGGCTCAACTTCTGTTCAAAGTCCAACGCGCCGATCGCGAAGATCCTCAAGCGGGGCTTGGCGAAGTACCAGGACGGCCACGAGCGGGTTCGGGAAGCGATAGAAAATGCCGGCAAAGAGGAGGCGTTTCAACTGGAACATCGTCTCAGCATCCTCGCCTCGGTGGCGGGGATAGCACCTCTCATCGGTTTTCTCGGGACCGTTACCGGTATGATCGCGGCGTTTCGGAGTATCGAGCAACTGGGTGGGGCCGTGAATCCCTCCTTGCTCGCAGGGGGTATCTGGGAGGCATTGTTGACGACGGCGTTCGGGTTGTTTGTCGGCATCCCCGCGTTCGGATTCTATAATTATTTCGTGACGAAGGTGGGAAGATTCGTTTTCGAGATGGAGAGCGCATCGGAGGAATTTCTCGATCTCGTCCGGTCTGGAAAAATAGAGGAAAATGTGGAGGCAGTCGGACAAGGTGTGGGAGATCCCGCAGGACTTGCGGACGAAGAATTCTTCACGAAGAAGGGATAGCGATGAAGTTCAAGACCGAAAATAAGCTTCTCTCCGCCTTTTCGTATGCATCGCTGACGGACGTCGTTTTGCAGTTGTTGATCTTCTTTCTCCTCTCCTCTTCTTTCGTTGTTCATCCCGGTATCAAGGTTCAGCTTCCCAAGGCTGAGGTGGGAGAGACCGAAACAAAACGTGACATCATCATCACCCTCACCGACCAGGGGGCAATGTATCTGAACAGCGAACAGGTGTCAACCGAAACGCTCGGCGGGAAGCTCTTTGTGACCATGCAGGGAAGGTCGGATTTTACCATTATCATCAATGCCGACAAGGCGGTCAATTTACAGAGTGCCGTCCAGGTGATGGATATCGCAAAAGGGGTGGGGGCAAGCCGGTTCATGATTGCCACACAACCGAACCAATGAACACATCGAAAGAAAATATGAGCGGTTGGGTCGGATCCCTGGCCTTCCACGCGTTGCTCTTCGCCCTCTTTTTCTTTCTGAAAGTACCGGAGTTTTTTCAGGAGGAGGAGATTGTGGAGGTGAGTTGGGGAAGTGCTGCCAGCGTGGTGCAAGCCGCCCCCGCAGCCGACCCGTCCAGGGCATCAGCGTTGGACCAATCCTCTGCGCTCGCCCTGCAACGATCCGAACCGAGCCAGGTCGTAACTCCCCCGGAACGAAGGATCCCGGACCCGACCGACGATGTCATTCGCTTGCCAAAAACAGAAAAGATCACATCTCTGGAGTCGAATACTAACTCCCAACGGAAGCCGGATACCTACTCTGGCGAGAAGAGTACTGAGGGTCAAAGATCCATGGGGCAGAAGGAAACAAACGCTACAGGAGGCCTCGGGAGGGATGAAGGGGCGACTGCTCCGACAGCCGGCCTGCATGCAGGACCTTCAGCCATCGATCGGGGGGTATCATTCAACATCCAGTGGCTTGATGGAACCACAAGGCGGAAGATCAGCGGTGATCTCCCCAAGTATCCTCAGGGAGTGAATGTACAGGCCCAAATTAAGGTCATTGCGGTCATCCAGCCGGATGGAACCGTTAAGACCCTGCAACCTGCCCAGAAGGGGAATCAGAAACTCGAGGATGCCGCAGTTAAAGAGGTTCGGATATGGCGCTTTGAAGCGCTTCGAGCATCCCAACCCCAAGTGGAACAACGCTGCGAAGTAACCTTCCTGTTTACTCTTAAGTAAAACCCGTAAATTATTGAAATGAAAATGTTTACTCTATTCATATAGAGTAAACTCAACTCCGTATTCTGTTTATTTTTGGAGAGTGGACTTCGAATTCTCCCGATTCCTGAGAAAGAGGTAGTAGAAAAATATCTCAGCAAACGTCAGCACAAGGAGGGAAATTGTGTCACGGTTGATTTCCTGCCGGAGCACGCGCAGGAGCACGGAATCGGTTTCAGTGTAGTACCACCGCACAAAAAAATCGGGAGTGAAAAGGAGGTTCGTCAGAACGGTGGAGATCGTCCATCCGACGGCGAAAACAATCCCCATAAACCCGACTGCAAGGACCCCCTCGCCGATTCCCCCCTTTTTTCTCTGGCTCAGGAATGTATATCCTGCCGCCAGTATGTGAAGGACGAAGATGAAGGCGGCAACCAAGTCTCAGTACGCATCCTTTCCAAAGAGAACCGCCCGGATGGTCTTCAAAATGATCTTGAGATCGAACACGAGCGACCAGTTTTCAACGTAGTACACGTCATACTTTGTCCGCTCCTCGATAGGGGCGTTTCCCCGTAGCCCGTTCACCTGCGCCCATCCGGTCATGCCGGTCTTTACCCGGTGACGATCGAGGTACTGGGGAACTTCCTTCCGGAATTGCTGAACAAAATGCTCGCGCTCAGGCCGCGGTCCGACGAGACTCATTTCGCCCCGAACCACATTCAACAACTGCGGTAACTCATCCAGACTAAACCTGCGAAGGAAGCGTCCGATGCGGGTCGTCCTTGGATCCTCCTTGCGGGTCCAGACAGGGCCGGTCCCTTGTTCTGCATCTTCCCGCATCGTGCGGAACTTGATGATGGGGAAGGGCTTTCCATCCAACCCGACGCGTTCCTGCCTGTAGAAAACCCTTCCGCGTGAATCGAGCTTGATCAGGATCGCAAGCAACAGAAAGAGTGGGCTGGAGAGGAGAAGAATAAAGGAAGCAACGATCAGGTCAAAGCCCCGTTTGGCGATGAGATTCCATGTCGAGAGGGGGACCGCCTTGATCCTGATCCAGGGGATCCCCTCGATTTCCTGCACACGCACCTGATTTGTCATGATCTCCAGGAGATCGGGGACCATCATCATTTCGACATTCAATCCTTCGCATTCCCGCACCAATTCGTAGAGCTGTGGGTGCTCCCGATAGCTGAGCGATATGAGCATCAGGTCGGGCTTGTGCTGCCTGCAATAGGTCGCGACGTCGCGGATGGAACCGAGCCTGTTCGCGGCGATCGTTCCACCTCCGTCGGTTCCTTCCGGAGAGAAGTACCCGGTGACCCTGTATCCCAAGGAGGGGTCGTTTGAGAGAACGGCTGCCATGCGTCCTGCCGTCGTATCATTCCCGACGATGACCACCGATTTCAGATCGTTGCCCTGCCTGTACCACGCCTGTTCAAACTTCATCACCAGGTACCGCCCGATCGCCAGGAACATGACGGCGGAGAAGCCGAGCATGGCAAAGACGAGCCGCGAGTATGAGAAGGCGCGGTAGAAAAAAGCGGCGGACATGACCAGCAGCATGCCAAGGAAGACGATCCGCACGATGGCGAAGAATTCGTCTGAAAAATAAAGGTTTCTCCTCCCTCGGTACATCTTTCTTGATTGAAACAGGAACAGCCAGGCAGGGATCACCACCAGTGATCCCAGGAGATACGCTTCAAAAGAAGGAGTGCCGAGGGTGACCGGGATGGAGCGTGTCAGCGGGGAATAGAACCGAAGCCAGTAGGAAAAAATGAATGCCGCCTCAATGGAGAGGATATCGGAGACGACCGTGAGAAGGGGGATGAGAAAATCTTTTCGCTTCTGTGATGTCATGGAGAGAAGGGGTCGGGGGAAACTTGCGATGGATGCTTTCGTTGGATGGTGCGCCCTGAAGGGCGGTCCGCCGAACAAGAGTCAGCCGAACATCTCCTGCTCAACCTGCTGGAAAATGATATGGCCGACGGTGATATGCCCTTCCTGGATCCGTTGTGTATCCTGCGACGGGATGATAATGGCGAGGTCGACCAGATCCTTCGATGCTCCTCCATCCCTGCCTAACAACCCGATAGTGGTCAGTTTCTTTTCCCTTGCTTTCCTGAACGCACGGTTGACGCTTTCCGAATTCCCACTGGTGCTGATGCCGATGAGGACATCCCCCTCGTTCCCAAGGGCTTCCACCGACCGGGCAAATACGTTGTCGTACCCGAGGTCGTTCGCCCCGGCTGTCAGGTTGGAACTATCCGTCGACAGGGCGATGGCTGCGATGCCTGGCCTGGTGATGGCCGGGTTCAGCCGGATGACGAATTCCGTCGCCAGGTGCTGGGCGTCTGCAGCGCTCCCGCCGTTCCCGCACAGGAGAATCTTTTTCTTCTTGTTCAGCGCGTCGATCAGGAGATCGATCGCTTTGGTGATTTGGGGGACACAGTGCTCGGCAATCTTCTGCTTTGTCCCGGCGCTCTCCTTCAGCGAATCGAGGATGAATTTTTGTCGATACACAAGTGTCAGGGGGAGATGGGCCATGGGGAATCCCCTACGAGGGACGGTTGATCAGTGAGGCGGAGTGGATGGCCTCCGCAAAGTCTTTGAGCACTGATTTATGGTTGTTCTCTTCGGTCACGGTGCCGGTGACGACGAATGAAGCTCCTGCTTCGATCTTTTTGCGCGCTTCATCGGGAGTCCTGATGCCGCCGCCGATGATCATCGGGAGCGAACAATGACGCGCAATGGTCTTGATCATCTGGTCGGACACGGGAGTGTCTGCGCCGCTCCCCGCGTCAAGGTACAGCACTTTCATTCCAATCGTTTCTGCGGCCAGTGCATGGGCCAGGGCGATGTCCGGCTTGTTGGCCGGGATCGGCTTGGTGTTGCTCATGAACTCGGCAGAGGTGGTCTTGCCGCTCCCGATGAGCATGTAGCCTGTTGAAATTGCCTCCAGTCCCATCTTTCTGATCATAGGCGCGGCGAGGACCTGGTTCCCGATCAGATGCTCGGGATTGCGCCCGCTGATGAGGACAAGAAAAAGGATCGCGTCCGCAAGAGGGGAGATCTGGAACAGGCTCCCGGGGAAAATCACGACCGGGATTGAGGTGTTGTTCTTGATCGTCTGGAGGTGATGCTCAAACTCCGTCGTCAGCATGAGGCTCCCTCCGACCAGAAAGCCATCCACGCCGGCTTCGGTTGCTTCCCTGACAAAGAGGGGGAGTTTGTCGTCATGAATCTTATCCGGATCGATGAGAACCAGGTATCCGGCGCCCCGTCGGTCTTTGATCTTCAGCAGTCGCTCAAATGTGCTCACGGTTCTGTCAGGGTTAATGAGTCAAAAGTGATTGAACGATCCCGGGTACGGCCTGCAATGCTTCCCCGAGCTTTGCCACGTCCTTCCCCCCGGCAGTAGCCAGATGGGCCTTTCCTCCTCCTCCGCCCCCGACGAGTTTCGCGACGACGCCGACAACTTTGCCCGCCTCAATCCTTTTGCCGGCCACCAGGTCATCGGTCACGATGCAGACGAGTGCGACCTTGTCATCGACCACGGAAGCAAGAAGGCCGACACCGCTTTTTAACCTGATGCGGAGATCGTCTCCCAGGTTCTTGAGTTCGTTCATCGAAGAAGCTTCAACCCTCGCGGAAACCAGCTTGATGCCGCTTACGGTGGAAGCCTGAGCAACGAGTGCTTCGAGGCCCGAAGAGAGCGATTGCATGCGAAATCGTCCGAGCTCCTTGTCGAGCGACTTCCTGACATCGAGCAGCCTGAGGATGCATTCCTCCACTCCGACTGCTCGGTGGGCCTGCTCGCCAAAACGAAGCCGCAAATCCGTTTGCGCCGCGGAAGAAGTTTCGGGAGTTTTCCTGAAAGAATCGAGAGCGGTCGCGAACGTTGCCAGGGGAGCTGAAAACTCCTTTCCCCTTGATTCATCGAACCGGACCAGCTCTGCCTGCAACCCGCTCATATGCTGGAGTTGCTCCAGGGCGTAGTCGATACGCTCATGCGTGTTCCGGTCCTGAAGCTTCAGCAATTCCAGCGCGTGGCCGGCCGTGACGGCTTCGACGCGCCGGACGCCGCTTGCCACGCTCCCCTCGCTCCGGACCTTGAAATACCCGATCTCCTTTGTGGCCTTCACATGCGTCCCTCCGCAGAATTCACGGCTGAACGGTCCGAACTCAACGACGTTCACGCGGTCTCCGTACTTGTCACCGAAGAACATCAGGGCCCCCATCTTTTTTGCCTCTTCAAACGGGATGTCGCGGTGATGGACAAGACTGATATCGTCATGGATCTTTTCGTTGACGAGAGTCTCGATCTCCTCAAGTTCCTTCTCCGTCACTCTTGCAAAGTGGGCGAAATCGAAACGAAGATGATCAGGGGCAACCAGCGAGCCGGCCTGATGCACATGAGTTCCCAGGATCGTTCTCAAGGCGGCGTGGAGAAGGTGGGTCGCGGTGTGGTTCCGCATGATCGCGCTTCGGCGCAGGACATCGACCTTCGCTTTGACACGTCCGCCGAGGATGGCTGGGATCGGTTCCCGGAGGATATGGACATTGAGGCCTCCCACTTTCTGTGTGTCGTAGACCTGCACCTTCCGGCCCACGACCTCCAGCAGTCCCTGGTCGCCGACCTGTCCGCCGGATTCACCGTAAAACGGCGTGGCGTCCAGCACCACCAGGTGGCGGTCTCCCTTGACAATGGTAGCGTCGGATTCCAGTCGATCGTATCCCACAAAGGTGGCTGCTCCGTCGGAGAGGTCCTTTGCGAATTTCTGCAAGACGTCCTTCCCGGGCATGTGGACCGATGGGACGCTTTCACCGGACGGCAATTCCCGCGTCTCCACGGAACGCGAGCGTTCCCGTTGTTTTGCCATCGATGACTCGAATCCCGCCTCGTCAATGCTCCATCCTCGTTCCCGGGCCAGCAGGGAGGTCAGGTCGACCGGGAATCCGTAGGTGTCGTAGAGCCTGAACACATCTTCACCATCGACAATCTTCCGGTTGTTCCCCTTCGACTTTTGTATCACCTCTTCAAAGATCTCCAGGCCGCGGTCCAACGTCGCGTTGAAACCCTCTTCCTCCCCCTTAATGATCTTCTGGATCTGCTCTTGCTTGCCGTTGATTTCGGGGAAGACATGCCCCATGGTCTCTGTCAGCGTTGGGACCAGTTTGTAGATAAAGGGTTCCCGCATGCCCAGGTTGCGTCCGAATCGTGCCGCGCGACGGAGAAGTCGCCGGAGGACATACCCCCGTCCCTCGTTCGAGGGTAGGGCGCCATCGCCGATGGCAAACGTCAGAGCCCGGATATGATCCGCGATAACACGCATGGCGGTATCGCGCTCAATGAGCCCGGGTTTTATTCCCGACAGCCGGCCGTCGTACGCCAGGGAGGTGAGTTCTGAGATCCGGGCGATGAGCGGGGTGAAGACATCGGTATCGTAGTTGGAGTCTTTGTGCTGCAGTACGGCACAGATTCGCTCGAATCCCATGCCGGTATCCACATGCTTCGCGGGAAGGGGAGTGAGTGTTCCGGCCGCATCGCGGTTGTACTGAATGAAGACAAGGTTCCAGATCTCCATAACCTCCGCAACCCCGGCGTTCACCATGTCCGCTGTGGCGGACCCGGTGGGGGTGCGATCGATATGGATTTCCGAACATGGGCCGCAGGGACCGGTCTCACCCATCTCCCAGAAGTTGTCTTTTTCGTCGAACCGGAGGATGTGCGCGTGGTCGATGTCGGTCACCGTTCTCCAAAGTTGTTCCGCTTCGTCGTCGTCCCGGTACACCGTGGCCCAGAGGCGATTCTTCGGAAGTCCCCAGACATCTGTCAGCAGTTCCCATCCCCACTCAATCGCTTCTTTTTTGTAGTAATCGCCGAACGACCAGTTTCCCAGCATCTCAAAAAAGGTGTGATGATAGGTGTCCCGGCCGACCTCCTCAAGGTCGTTATGCTTGCCGCTGACGCGGATGCACTTTTGCGTATCGACGGCACGGGCATACGACCGCTTTCCGTTTCCCAGGAAGACATCCTTGAACTGGTTCATGCCCGCATTGGTGAACAGGAGGGTGGGGTCCTCGAACGGGACGACGGGGGAACTCGGGACAATGGCATGGCCCCGTTCTTCAAAGAATTTCAGGAAACTCGCCCGGATATCGGAGGACTTGATCAAGAGACTTCTATCTGCGTATGCAATGCAATTTCCTCCAGCACGCCGGAGACCTGCATGCATTCGTTCATCGGACCCTGGAACACGTTTGATTTGCCGATGTTATGGACTTCCCATGTAAGGGCCTCCGCCTTCGTTGTGTCGCACCCGAGCGCTTTGATGAGCTGGCCGATCACTTCCTCGAAGGTGTGGACTTCATCGTTATACAGGATCACTCTCGCAGGCTCCTGAATGAGGACATCGCTCTCGTCATCGCGTTCCTCGACAGGCCTGGTCGTCATGACGCTGGTCATGGGATACATTTGCCTCATTTTGTGCAACAATGTCATCCATGGTACTCAAAAAAGGCCTCTGATTCAAGAAACCGCCGCAGGCGGTGGTGCCTCAGTTTCGGAGAAAGGCAGGGAGAGGCACCGAGGGGCAAGGAGATCCACGGAGAACATCTTTGATCCGTACCCCGTCGCATCACAGATGGGTGATGATGGCGTCGGCAAACTCGGAGCACCGAACTTCCTTCGCTCCTTCCATCAAACGGGCAAAATCGTACGTGACAACCTTCGATTGGATTGTTTTTTCCAATCCCCGGAGAATCATATCCGCCGCTTCGGTCCAGCCCATATACCGCAACATCATTTCTCCCGAAAGGATGAGAGAACCGGGGTTGACCTTGTCCAGATTGGCGTACTTTGGCGCGGTGCCATGCGTTGCTTCGAAGACCCCGTAGCCGTTTTCATAATTGATGTTACCTCCCGGTGCTATCCCGATGCCCCCGACCTGTGCCGCAAGAGCGTCGGAGATGTAGTCGCCGTTCAGGTTGAGTGTGGCGATGACATCGTATTCCGCAGGACGGGTGAGGATTTGTTGCAGGAAGGCATCGGCTATCACATCCTTGACGACGATCCCGTCCGGGAGTCGTTGCCATGGTCCGCCGTCGATCGGTTGCGCCCCGAATTCCTCGCGGGCCAACTCATAACCCCAATCGCGAAATCCACCTTCGGTGAATTTCATGATGTTGCCCTTATGCACCAGCGTCACGGACTTGCGTTTGTTGTCGATGGCGTATCGGAGCGCGGCGCGCATCAGGCGCTTGGTCCCTTCGGCCGACACAGGCTTGATGCCGATGCTCGAGGTCTCGGGAAATCGGATCTTCTTCACTCCCATTTCCTTTTGAAGCCATTCGACCACCTTCCGGGCTTCGGGACTGCCCCCTTTCCATTCAATGCCGGCGTAGATATCTTCCGTGTTCTCACGGAAGATGACCATGTTGACGAGCTCGGGATGCTTGACGGGGGAGGGGACCCCGGCGAAATATTGGACGGGCCGGAGACAGACGTAGAGGTCGAGCATCTGGCGGAGGGAGACGTTGATGGAGCGGATGCCCCCACCGACAGGGGTCGTTAACGGCCCTTTGATCGCCACGATGTGCTCTCTGATGGCGACGAGGGTGTCGTCGTGCAGCCACGTATTGGGACCATAGACAACGTTGGCCTTCTCTCCGGCAAAGACCTCAAACCAGACGATTCTTCTCGACCCGCCGTAAGCCTTCTGAACAGCGGCGTCGAACACCTTTTGAGAGGCGCGCCAGATATCCGGGCCGGTTCCATCCCCTTCAATGAACGGGATGATGGGTCGGTCCGGGACTTTCAAGGTACCGTTGTGGAAAGTGATCGCCTGACCTTCCGAGGGGGGACTCAATTTGACGTACTTACTCATGTGCTTCACTCCTTCTTAGTTTTTAGGGCCGACCCGGTTCTCATAGTTGGCTGCGAATGCGTTTTGCATAGTTGCTGATCTCCCCATCGGGGTATTGTTTCAGCTGAAGAACGAACCGGATATCATCGTTTTTGTAACGGGGTGTGATATGGATATGGAAGTGAAAAACCGATTGCCCCGCAATGGCGCCGTTGTTGGTGAAAATGTTGTACCCTTCGAGATCGAGGCTCCGGACGAGGGCGTTCGAAACGACTTGCATCGCTTCCATCATCCCCGGGAACGATTCCGGCGCGAGTTCGAGGAAGTCCCTGCAGTGCCTCTTGGGGATGACGAGAGAATGCCCGTAATGGATCGGGTTAATATCGAGAATGCAGAGGGCATCGTCGTTTTCATACAGAATTTCGGCGGGGAGTGTGCGGGTGATAATGTTGCAAAAGACGCAGTCGGTCATCGTTCCGGAAGTGAAAACATAAAAATGTGTGTGAACATATCAAAAAAACAGTCCAAAGTCAAAGAAAGTCCCGGTGGCGCCATGGCCGTGGCGGAACCCCCTTTCCCGATTGCAGTCCTGTACCTCCGTTCGGTCCGCTCCGGATTTCTTCCCCAAGGGAAGCTTGTATCTCAAAACGCGTTTTGGTATATTTCTCTACTTATTTTCGAAGCCAGTTCTTCCCACCATTATTCTTCAAAGGAAAGGTCATGAAACAGTATTACTTCAGGGGTATATTTGCCCTCGTCCTTGCGTCGTTCATTCTGCAGGGGTATCAGTGCGGTTCGCCGGAGTTTACCGGTGCCAAGGTGCATATGCAGCAGAAGAATTTCAAGGAGGCGATCAGGCTCCTTGAAATAGAGGTACAGAAGAACCCGGCGAACGAAGAAGCTTGGTACCTGCTTGGTGGACTCAAAGCCGATGAGGATGATTTCGAGGGAATGAACCGGGCTTTTGTCGAGGCACTCAAGATTTCCAATCTCCACGCCGAGGACATCCGGGCCATCCGGTATAATAACTGGGGGCAAAACCTCAATGTCGGGGTAAACTACCTTGAGCGCGCCAGCGCCGATTCGGCCGAATATTTTGAGAAGTCGATCCACGCATTTCAGCAAGCGATCGCAGCGTGGCCGGATACGGGGATGACGTATAAATACCTCGGATACGCTTTTAACAACAAGGGTGACCTGGCCAACGCACTGACGAACTACATGAAGGCCTGGGACATGGACGGGGACGTGGAAGCTGTGAAACGGGCCGGTCGCATTTTTGTCGTGCGCGGTGAAGAGCATAAGAATAAGTTTGAAAGTATGAACGCGGATAATCTCAAGCGGTGGAAGACGGTCGAGGACGTCAAAAAGATGTCGAACAAAGCTGACGTCCTGAAGTCGCTTGGCGCACCGGACAACATCAAGAAAGGTCCCCGCAATACCAGGAAAGAGGAATGGTCCTACACCTCGTACAACCTCACCGTTGCAGTCGATGGGGACAAGGTTACCGGCCGGACTTTCAGCGCCCCCTATAACCCCCGGATAGACTCCTCGGAATACTATCTGGGGCAAAAGGAGTACTCCAAAGCGGTCGAATTGCTGGAAAAGGCCGTTGAGAAGGATCCGAAAGACTCCGAGACCCTGACGGTCCTGCTTCGTGCGTATATCGAATCAAACCGGATCCAGGAAGCGATCCGGGCCTTTCAGCTCGCGATCAAGAATGAACCGGGCAACAAGGTGAACCATTACATCCTGGGTGTGCTCTACCGCCAGGTGGGTCGGTTCGACGATGCGATCGCCGAGTTTCGGGAAACGCTGGCAATCGATCCCGATGATGCGGATGCCACCTTCGATCTTGGTGCAACGTACTACAATTGGGGTGTCGAAATCATCAAGAAGGCGGAGGATAAAGGAGAGCAGACAGATGCGTACAGGCCGAAGTTCGAAGCTGCACTTCCCTACATGGAAAGGGTGACACAACTCAAGAAAGACGACCCGCAAATCTGGGAAACGCTTGGCACGATTTACGCCCGGCTGGGCCAGCAGGAAAAGGCGTTGAACGCGTTTGAGCAGGCCGACAAGATCCGAAAGGGAAACTGACGTCGCAATTCACGGTTGTCCACGCCCATCGTCCTCCCGCGAAGGGACGACGAGGGGCGTTTTTCAGTACCTGAAGAGAGGGGCTTGTATGAACGAACCGGTGCAGCAACAGATCAACATTGAATTGGGAGAGAAGGAAGGGGAGGGAATCTATTCCAACCTTGCGATCATCACCCACTCGCCTGCTGAATTCGTGATCGATTTCACGCGGGTGCTTCCGGGGGTGCCGAAAGCAAAAGTGCATGCGCGCATTATCATGACGCCCCAGCATACCAAGATGCTGCTGAACGCCATCGAGGACAACATCAAAAAGTTCGAGCAGAAATTCGGGGAGATCAAACTTGCCGGCGATCAGCAGGGGGGAGCGCTTTTTGGTTTCCAGCCTCCACCAAAGGGTGAGAAGTTCAATTGATGCAAAAGCCCCGGAGATGTTCCGGGGCTTTTTTTTGATCCACCGCCCGGAAGATACCGGACGGATCGATGATGTGCGTTACAAAATAAACCGGCTCAGATCCCGGTTCTTCACGATCGAGTCCAGTTTCTCCTGCACCATGCTCTTTGTGACCTCCAACGTTTTGGTAGAGAGTCCGTCGGGAGCTTCGAACAGAAGCTCTTCGAGCAATGTTGTCAGGATGGTGTGAAGTCTTCGGGCGCCGATGTTCTCCACTTGCTCGTTCACCTCGAAGGCCGTCCTGGCAATTTCCCGGACCGCTTCCTCATCGAACCCCAGTGTAAACCCTTCGGTCTCCAGGAGGGCGCAATACTGCTTCAAGAGCGCATTCTGCGGCAGGGTCAGGATCTTGACAAAGTCCTCCTCTGTCAGGCTCCTCAGCTCCACACGGATGGGAAATCTGCCCTGCATTTCGGGGATCAAGTCGGATGGTTTGGAAACATGGAAGGCCCCGGAGGCGATGAAGAGGATATGATCCGTTCTCACCATGCCGTACTTGGTGGTCACATTGGATCCCTCCACGATCGGCAACAGATCCCGTTGCACGCCCTCCCGTGAGACGTCGGGACCGCCGGCCGATGAACCTCGGCTCGATGCGATCTTGTCGATTTCATCGAGGAAGACGATGCCCGAGTTTTCCACGCGCTGGATTGCTTCCCGGACAGCTTTCTCGGCGTCGATCAGCTTCTGCGCCTCCTCATGCGTCAGGATCACCCTTGCCTCTGCAACGGTGAACCTCCTTCGTTTTTCCTTCTTGGGGAGAATGTTCCCGAGCATTTCCTGGATGTTAATCCCCATCTCCTCCATGCTCACCGGTCCCATAACCTGCATCAGCGGCATCTGGGGAACAGGGAGATCGAGCTCAATGGTTCTGACGTCGAGCTCTCCGCCCCGGAGTTTTTCCCGGAAGCGTTGCCGTGTCTTCTCGTTCTCTTCTTCCAGCAGGGCTGCCGATTCCGGAGCGTCGGCTTGCCTGTTTCTGTGCACGGGGGGGAGGAGGATATCGAGTATGCGTTCCTCGGCAAGTTCTTGCGCCTTTTCCTGAACCTCCGCGGTTTTCTCCGATTTCACCATGGTGACTGCAATTTCGGTGAGGTCGCGGATCATGGACTCGACGTCGCGTCCGACGTATCCGACCTCCGTAAACTTCGATGCCTCTATTTTGAGAAAGGGAGCATGCGCCAGTTTCGCCAGCCGGCGTGCGATCTCGGTTTTCCCCACCCCCGTCGGCCCGATCAGGATAATGTTGTTCGGCATGATCTCTTCGCGCAGGTGCTCGGGCACCTGCAACCGGCGCCACCGGTTGCGCAGGGCGATTGCGACAGACTTCTTCGCGTTCTGCTGGCCGATGATGTACTTGTCGAGCTCCTTGACAATCTCGCGGGGAGTCAGTTCGCGTGTTTTCTCTTTGATTGTTTTTTTTGCCACGAGGCTATTTCCTGGTTGCTGTTCTTTTCATGGGTTGATCCCGATCCAAGCCGACCCCGGACTCACAGCTCTTCGATCCGGATATTCTTGTTGGTATAGATGCAAATGTCCGCAGCGCTTTCCAGGGATTCCTGCACGATCTCTTTGGCACTGAGGCTGGTGTGTTTGACGAGCATGCGCGCTGAGGCAAGCGCGTACATCCCACCGGATCCGACGGCCACGATTCCGTCATCGGGTTCGATCACATCCCCGGTGCCGGAGATGACCAGCGAATGCTCCTTGTCGAGGACGACGATCAGTGCTTCCAGCTGGCGCAGGTACTTGTCGGTGCGCCACAGCTTCGCGAGCTCCACAGCGGAGCGCACAATGTTTCCCCGGTGTTGCTCCAGTTTCTCCTCAAAGCGGTCGAGAAGGCTGAACGCATCGGCTGCCGCGCCGGCAAACCCGACCAGAACGGAATTATTATAGAGCTTCCGGACTTTGTTCGCCTGCTGCTTCACGACGGTGGTTCCGAGCGTCACTTGTCCGTCGCCGCCGACCGCGACTTTGCCGTCGCGGCGAATGCCGATAATGGTTGTTGCGTGCAGTTTCTCCATACTCATACCTGTGCCCTTTGCCTGTGTTGATGCTGGCTGATGGTGTGGCCGGTTACAGTTTTTTCCTCATCCGTGCAATCGGGAGGCCAAGCTGTTCCCGGTACTTCGCCACGGTCCTGCGGGCAATTTTTACGCCGTCGCCCGCGAGCATGGCAGCGATCCTGTCGTCGTTCAACGGTTTTTGAGGATCTTCCGTTGCGATGATATCCCGGATGCGGTGTTTAATGACGCGGTTGGAGACATCCTCACCCGACTCGGTCTCGAGCCCCGAAGTGAAGAACTGTTTGAGCGAGAAGACTCCGAACTCGGTCTGCACATATTTACTGTTCACAACGCGGCTGATGGTCGAGATATCCACGCCGACCACTTCGGCGATATCCTTGTAGATCATCGGTCGCAACCCCTCCCCCTCTTCAAACCAGTCATGCTGGCGCTCAACGATCGCCTTCATCACCTTCATCAGCGTTTCCCTGCGCTGATGGATGGACGCGATAAACCATTTCGCCGACTCGAACTTCTGCTTGACAAAATCGCGGGCCTCCTTCGAGGTTTTCTTGCTCTTGGGGGCGACCAGGTCACGGTACGCATTATTGATTCGCAGGGTTGGAAGGTTTCGGTCGTTCAAAACAATGAGGAACTCCCCGTTATCCTTCTCGACAATGAAGTCCGGCGTAATGTAGTTTTCCTGGGCGGTAAACTCCCCCTCTCCCGGTTTGGGGTTGAGGTGCTGGATGATCTCGAGGACTTTTTTGAGAGTGTCCGTTCCCACGTTCAGACTGTGGGCCAGGTTCTCAAATCGCTTCAATTTGAGATCTTCAAAACAGGATTCGAGGATCTTGAGCGCGAGTTCTTTGTGGATCGGGTCATGCTTCCCGGTCTTGACCTGTGCGATCAAACACTCCTGAAGGTTTCGGGCGCCAATGCCTGGCGGATCGAGCAGTTGGATGTGCTTCAGAACCTCCTCGGCCTGCTCCTCCTTGATCTCCAGGCCCATGGTGAGATTAATATCCTGGACAATCAGTGCCAACTCTCTCCGGAGATAACCATCTTCATCGACATTGCCGAGGATCTCTTCAGCAAGAAGAAAATCCATTTCGTCGGCTGCCCGGAGTTTCAACTGGCTTAGCAGGCGCTCGGAAAGCGGGATGGTGGCCACCAGGGGCCGCTCGTACTCTTCCTCCTGGTCGTTGTTTCTATAGGCTTCCGGACTCTTATACCCCGCGAGGTCGTCGTTCAGGTAATCGTCAAGGGTATAGGAGTCCTCAATCTTGTCTTCTGCTCCATCATCCTCGGCCTTAGGGGTCTCCGGTTCCTCCTGCTCCTCGGTTTGTTCCATCTCGTCGAGCGTTTCGAGGAGGGGGTTTACTTCGAGTTCAGTTTTAATCCGTTGTTCCAGCGCAAGGGTGGGAAGCTGCAACAGTTTGAGGTATTGAACTTGCTGCGGAGTGAGCTTGAGACCGAGTTTGAGTTGTTGAGAGAGGTTAATCATGGTTCAGGTACCGCGCTGCTTCTCGCGACAGTGACGAAGAAATTCCTCATACCAATCCCCCCCGTACGCCCGAGTCAGAGAGTCTTTGAGAAAAGCGGCGAGGGAAATGCCTTCGCGCATGCCCCGTTCCAGAGCCGGCTGACACTCGGCGAGAGATTCGAACCGCAGACGCTCCTGTAATCCATTGTCAACTCTGATGGGGAAGAGATGGCATGAGATCGGTTTCCGCCATGAGATTTCGCCGTTGTGGAAAGCCTTTTCAAAGGAACAGTGAGCGATGCCATCCTCCTGGAAAACAAAAACGCAGGCACGTTTATTGATGCACGCTGTGGTCCAATCTCCCTGGGTCCCTTGCAGGAATCCATCCCGTTCGATCTGTTCCCGATGCTCCGTTGGGATGTACCGGAGAACGACCGGGAGTGCCTTCCTGATCTCCTCAACTTCGGCATCCATCAAAGGGGCTCCCCGGTGTCCGGGCATGGTGCAGCAGGCACCCTTGCACTGGCGAAGATCGCATGCGAACCGGGTTGCCGGGATTGCCGAATCGATCAGAATGTCGGGAACAACGTCCATGGCCTCCGAGTACGAGTGGTTCTTGAGAAACGCAGGAAAGTATAATCAATTTTCCCTTGAAAAAGTAGGTTTGCCCCTGTTTTTCGACCAGATCCTTACTTGATTTTAGAACAGAAATCCTCCAAGTTGGGCACAACCTTTTCTTGAACGCGGGGTCTAATTCTGTGTCACAAACGGCAAACCGGAACGACGCGTCGATGCAAGATCTTGAGCTGATTACCAAAGCGAGACATGGCGATGCAATGGCATTTGAACAGCTGGTGTACCGCTACGACAAACAGGTGCTCTCGATTGCCGCGCGCTACGTTCAGAGCTCGGAGGATGCAAAGGATATCTACCAGGAGGTCTTTCTGCGGGTCTATCGTGCACTGCCGAAATTTGAATTGCGCAGTGAGTTCTCGACCTGGTTGTTCCGCATCACGACGAATGTTTGCCTGACACACCGTTCGAGGCGAAAGAGACACATCCATACGTCGCTCGACCGGGAGAATGACGAAGAGCATGGGCCGGCTCTTTCGGAGAGCCTCGCGGGAGGTCCGGCAACCGATCAACACGTGGAAGGATTGGAAATCGCCTCGCACGTGCAGGAAGCGGTCAACGCCCTGTCGCCCAAATTGAAAATGGTGTTCACGCTCAAGTTTTTTGAAGGATACAAGATCCGTGAGATTGCCGATATGATGGAGTGCACGGAGGGGACAGTGAAAAAGTACCTCTTCACGGCAACCAAAAAGATCCGACGCCAGCTCACGGCGATTTATTAGAAGCTACCGATCTGTGGATTTAACAAGGAGTACCGGAATGAACCACCATCAGTACAAAGAATTGTTGCAGCTCTCCATTGTCCAGGAATTGGAGGAAGAGGAACAGCAGGTGCTTCAACGCCACCTCGATACCTGTGGAGAGTGCCGGCAGGAACTTGGGGAGCTCGAGAAGTTCTCCATGATGGTTCGCCAACAGCCGGGCTTGCGGCTCACCGATGAACTCTTGAACGAGGCCCGGCAGGAGCTGCGCGTGGCGCTTCGGCTGGAGCGGTCACGCCGTTCCGTCTGGGAGGGATTGCAGGGAAGGTTCCAATTCCTCACGTTCCCGCGGATCGCTGCGACAGTCGGGGGAGTCGCGATGCTGGCGGCCGGTGTCCTCATTGGACGGCTTGGTATGGTGCAGGACGAACAAAACCAGGGTTATAATCTGATCCCGGCGGTCAGTACGGAAACATCCCTGCGCGGCGAGACCCGGGTTTCCAACGTCCGTTTCTTGAGTGCAGAACCAATCGACGGTAAGATTGAGTTTACATTTGAGGCGATCACGCCCATACGGATGCGAGGTGAGGCACACGATCCTGGAATCCAGAGGATCCTCGCCCAGGGGTTGATGAACGAGCAGAACCCCGGCACCAGGCTGAGGACGGTCAGCACACTTGCCAGTTTCGCGGACCAGTCGTCGGCCCCCGACCCGGAAATCAAGACAGCCCTGATCCAGGCATTGAAATCGGATGTGAATGTGGGGGTCCGCAAGGAGGCGTTGCGGGTCCTGCAGAAGTTTCCGCTCGATCATGATATCAGGGATGCGTTGTTGTATGTGCTTCGCCTGGAAACCAATCCCGCGATGCGTATTGATGTCATCAATGTGCTCGAGAAGCCGGTTCTGGACGGGCGGTTGCGGGATGACGAAGTATTGAATGTGTTACGCGAAAAAATGCAATCGGATAATAACAATTACATTCGCCTGCGGGCGAGAAACGTCTACGAGGAGGTACAACAGCAATGAAAACACAACGACTTTTACCCTTGGCGCTCCTGTTTGTGTTTCCCATCCTGATGGCATTTGCCCTGCAGGATGATCAAGGCACTCGCTCAAAGTCCTTTACCGTCACGAAGGGGGGGATGATCGAGGTTTCCGTGGATGGCGGTGACATCCGGGTGAGTTCCTGGGATAAAAACGAGGTCTCAGTGCGGGCGGAGGGGATCGATGAGGACAACCTGAGCCGCCTCAAAATGGATCAGAGCGGGAACACCGTTCGCGTCGAATACAGAAACCGCAGGGGCTGGAATCGCGGGCATACGCGGTTTGAAATCACCGTCCCGACGCAGTTCAATACCGATCTTCGGACTTCCGGGGGGGACATCGAAATCCGGGGAGACATCGACGGACGGATCAAAGGGTCTACCTCAGGCGGAGATGTCATTCTTGGCAATATCTCCAAGGGCACGGTCGATCTTTCGACATCCGGCGGCGATATGCGCACAGGGGACATCCAGGGGGATGTGAACCTGCGAACCTCGGGAGGCGACATTGAGCTCGGAAAAGTTGGTGGGAACGCGGATGTCAAAACCTCCGGCGGTGATATTCGTGTCGCGAGCGTCGGAAAAACCCTGAAGGCCTCGACCTCGGGAGGGGATATTTCGATTGGAGATGTCGGCGGTGAAGCGACGGTCTCCACGTCCGGCGGTGATGTCAAGGTACGACGGGTTGCAGGATGGGCTTCGCTGGCGACATCCGGCGGCAATATCGAACTCCTGGGCGCGAGCGGCAAAGTGAAGGCCAATACCGCGGGCGGAGATATCAGGCTCGAGGATATTACCGGTTCCATTGAGGCCGCGACGGCCGGAGGAGATGTGAGTGCGGAATTAAAGCCGACCGGGACCGGAAGAAGCCGTCTTTCCTCTGCCGGCGGTGAGATCACCCTGTATCTCCCCGAAAATGCCAAAGCAACCATCGAAGCGATCATAGAAATCGAAGGTCGGTGGGGGAGAAAGAACAGGGAATATGAGATCAAGTCGGACTTCAAGGAGGACACCTATGACAAGCGCGGGCGCGACGATGATGACCGGGAGATTCACGCGGTCTATAAACTGAATGGAGGTGGCGAGGACATCATGCTGAAGACCGTGAACTCTAATATTTACATCAAGAAACTCAGACGGTAATAAGAACGAAACCTTGTGTGCACGAGCCCCCGGATCGACTCCATCCGGGGGCTTTGTCTTGTACGGATATCCCGGTCTGCGGCAACTTTTTTCCCCGTCGGGCGTCTAACGGGGTGATGAAGGCTCCTCCTTAATTGTACGACAGGTGACAAGCCCCCGGGGATTGGTGGTCTCCGGGGGTTCTTTTTTGAAATGGGTTCATACAAGCTGATGAAAAAGGGGGACAATCTGCCACGAGGGGACGCCGCCCGACTACTGGCCCGCCCGACTGAACGATCAGTCGTTCGGGCGGGCGCAGTCATGCGGGTGGGGGGGGCACGAAGAACGACATGATATTGTTGTTGAACCCCTCCGGGGTTCCACTGTCTTGTTGGTCCAGTGTTATTCAAGTTGGACCCTTTCAGGGTCTCATTGCCTTAGTTGCCCGAGTCGGCTTGCCTGCCACCGGGCTCAGTAAGGCTTGCCGCCGCGCAAGCAGTTGAGTTGCTTCCCTCCCCCTTTGATATCGAAGTTTCCATTTATTTCAACCATGTCAACCGATTGCTCTACAAATCGTCCAACATTAAATGATTGCAAACCTATCCACTCATCCCTGGAGGCAGAGTATGCATCATCTACGAAGTCAACTCATTCCCGCGTTGCTGATCTGCCTGGCATTCACCGGGTGGTCGCTCTCCGCGCAAACGATCATTCGCCATCCCGACGTCGGTCAACCGTTGTCGGACAAATGGAACTGGGCTGTGAAGGAAGCGATCGGCAACAAGTTGACAGAAGGTGTCTGGATCGGTTACGGGATCCGGCGCTGGATGGAAGAGAATTCGCATATGGGGAGCTTCAATACCGCCGAATGGGGCATACGCCCCTCGCTCCATGAACTGCTCTATGGACAAAAAGAATTTCCCGATGGGGAGGTGGATGGTGAGGAGGCAGTGCGGAGAGAGGCCCGTCGCGCGCTCGAAGGGAAAAAGAGAAGGAAAGGGGATGGGCCGAATGTGATCAAAGCGGTCGCCATTCTGCTGGGGTATAACGCATCTTCCAAAAATTTCACCGAGCCGGTGAAATTGATCGTCAGCAACCTTTCCCTGACCGTGGACCTTGGTGACCGACCGCTGGTCTGGCTCGGCAATGCCTCTCATGACGAAGGCGTCGTGCATCTTGAAACGCTTTTCGGGCAAGTCCCGGCAAAGTTCAAGGAAAAGCTCCTCTTTGCCATCAGTATCCACGACAGCTCCCAGCGGGCATATACGTTCATGAAGAAGCAGCTGAGGGAAGGGGAAACGGATAAGCTTCGCGGCAGCGCCGCATTCTGGATTGGTCAGGCGGACAGGGTGCAGGATATCCCTTTGCTGGTTGAAACGGCGGCGGACGACCGGTCGAAGCATGTCCGTGAACAGGCCGTGTTTGGATTGAGTCAGATGAAATCGGAACAAGCATCGCTTGCGTTGATCGATCTCGC